>CAZPJF010000126.1:0-9374 GCA_964586095.1 uncultured Gemmatimonas sp.
GTGAAGGTCGCGAGGATCGTCGGGTTGCCCACCTCGTCCACCGCCTCCACGCTCGCCACCTCCGGCGAGCGGTCCCCCATCCTGAGGTGGCGGTAGATGTTCTCCACCACCACGATCGCATCGTCCACGAGGATGCCGATCGAGAAGATCAGCGCGAAGAGCGTGATCCGGTTGAGCGTGTAGCCCAGCGCGTAGTACACGAACAGCGTCAGCGCGAGCGTCACCGGCACGGCGACGAGCACCACCACCGCCTCGCGCCAGCCGAGGAAGATCCAGATGAGCGCCGTCACCGAGAGCGTCGCGATGATCAGGTGGAGGATCAGCTCGTCGGCCTTCTCGCCCGCCGTCTCGCCGTAGTCACGCGTCACCTCCACCTTCACGTCGCCCGGCACCAGCCGCGCCTTCGCCTGCTCCACCCGCTCGAGCACGGCGTGGCTCACCGCCGTGGCATTCGCGCCCCGGCGCTTCGCCACCGCGATCGTCACCGCGTTCGCCCCGGCCGTCGTCGAGTCCTGGTGGCTCACGTAGGTCGTCGGGTCGCCGAACCCCTCGCGCACCGTCGCGACGTCACGCACCGACACCGGTGCGCCGCTGCGCGCGCTCACGATCACCGCCCCCACCTCCTCGGGGGTGCGGAGCGCGCTGCCCACGTCCACGCGCACCACGCCACCGCCGGTCGAGACCTCGCCGGCCTGCAGCCGCGCGTTCGCGCCCTGGAGCGCCATCGCCACCTCGGCCGGCGTCACCCCGCGCGCGGTCAGCCGCGCCGCGTCGAGCAGCACCTCCACCTGCTTCGCCTGCCCGCCGATCGTGAACGACTCCGCCACCTCGGGGACCGTGCGGATCTCCTCCTCGAGGTGCGTCGCGACCTGCCGGAGCAGGTTCGCGTCGCTCAGGTCGCTGTGCAGCGTCAACGCGAGGATCGGCACGTCGTCGATCGAGTGCGGCTTCACCATCGGCGGCAGCGCGCCGGACGGCGCCTGGTCCATCGCCGCCGCGAGCTTCGCGTGCACCTTGGTGATGCTCCGCTCCTGGTCCTCGCCCACGTCGAACCGCACGGTGACCATCGCGAAGCCGTCACCCGCCATGGTGTAGACGTGGTCCACCCCGGGGATCTCCTGCATCCGCTTCTCGAGCGGCCGCGCGACGAGCTGCTCCACCTCGGCCGGGCCCGCGCCGGGGAGCGCCGCGATCACGTCGATCATCGGCACCGAGATCTGCGGCTCCTCCTCGCGGGGGGTCGCGAGCATCCCGATCAGCCCCACCGCGAGCGACGCCACGGTCACGAGCGGCGTGAGCTTCGAGCGCAGGAAGGCCTGCGCGATCCGGCCGGAGATGCCCATCACCGCCCCCCGTCCATGCCACGCCGCACCACGCGCTCACCGGCGCGCAGCCCGCTCGTGACCTCCACCAGCTCGCCGGCCGTGGCGCCGAGGCGCACCCACCGGCGCGTGTCCCCGGCGTCGGTGCGCACCGTGACGCCCGTCAGGTCCCCCGTGCGCGTCACCGCGTCGGCTGGGATGGCGACCACCCTGTGCGTACCGCGCGCCAGGCGCAGGCTCGCTGCGCTGCCCGCGAGGTGCGCGCCGTCCGCGTTGTCCACCAGCGCGTTCACCGCATGCAGGCCGCCCGCCGCGGGCACCACGCCCTCGATGCGGGCCGTGGCCGGCACCCCCTCGATCGCCGCCTCGATCCGCTGGCCCGCGCGGAGCGCGTGAGCGGCGTCGGGCGTGACGTGGGCCGTGATCCGCAGCGTGCGCGCGTCCTGCACCGTCACGATCGGCGCGCCCGGCGCCGCGAACGCACCCGGGTCGACGAACCGCGCCGTCACCCGGCCGGCGAAGGGGGCACGGATCTCGGCGTACGAGCCGATCGCCTGCAGTTCGGCGCCGGCGGCCGTCGCCGCGCGCAGCGCGGCCTCGGCCTGCGCGAGCTGCAGCTCGGCTGCCTCGAGCATCGCCTTGGGAGCCGCGTCGTCGGCGTGGAGCGCGCGCATCCGCGCGGCGTGCGCGGCGGCGGTCGCCTGCGCCGCCGTCGTCGCGGCGACGTTGGCGCCCACCTGCTCGGCCTTCGCCTGCACGTCGCGCGCGTCGAGGCGCGCGAGCAGCTGGCCGACGCGGACCAAGTCGCCCTCCTGCACCAGCACCTCGGTGACGGTCGCCATCAGCTTGGTCGAGAGCATCGCCTCCCGCACCGGCGCGGCGATGCCGTCGGCCGGGATCACGGTCGGCAGCAGGGTATCGACCGCCGGCACCACGAGGGCCTCATCGCGTTCGGGGTCGGCGTCGCGGGCGGCGCCCGCCGGTGTCCGGCGTGCAGCGTCGGTGGTGGCCATCTCGCGCGCCTCACCCACGCCGCAGGCAGCCGTGGCGAGGGTGGCGAGGGCGAGGATCGCGTACGTGGTCTTCCTGGTCATGGGCGTCGTCTCAGCGCTGGGCGCGGTCGATGGTCGTGAAGGGGAGGTCGGTCGTCTGGGCGGTGCCGTCCGCGGTGCCGTCCGCGGCGCCGGAGCGCGTGCGGAGGGGTCCCGCGTCGAGGGCGGTAAGGAATCCGGGATCGGCGCCAAGCGCGTGGCGGCGCTCGGCGGCGGTCACGAGCAGCCGATAGCGGGCGAACGAGAGGCCGAGGCGCGACTGGGTCTCGACGGCCGAGGCCTCGAGGAGGTCCGAGATCGTCGCGAGGCCGCCATCGTACTTGCGCGCGACGATGCGGTGTGCCTCGGCGGCCTGCGCCACGGCGCGCTCCGCGATCTCGAGCTGGAGCAGCGCCACCTGCAGGGCATCGCGCGTGCGGTCGCGCTCGAGCGCGGCGTTGGCCGTGGCGCCCTCGTGCTGCGCCTGGGCCGAGCGGGCGCGCGCACCGGCCGCCTTCTGCTCGGCGAGTTCGTGCGCGCCGGCGAACGGCGACCAGGAGGCCATCACGCCCGCGGTCCAGCTCCGCTCGTTCGCGAAGAAGCCGTCCGCGTCGTTCCAGTCGTAGCGGGCGAAGCCGTTCAGGCGGGGGAGATAGAGCGAGCGGGCGCGCCAGGCGTCGGCCTTCGCAGCCTCCGCGGCGAGCGTGGCCGCCCGGACGTCCGCCCGGGCACCGGGCGCCCCCAGCGCGCCGTCGCCGGTGTCGGACGTGACGAGGGCCCGGATGGTGGCGGCCGCGGGCAGGGAGTCCGGCAGGACCAGCGCGCCGCCGGGCTCGCCGAGCAGCACGGCTAGCGCGCGCCGCGCGTGGCCGGCGTCGCCGACGGCCGCGAGGCGCTGTGCGGTGACCTCACCGGCGCGCACGTCGGCGAGGAGCGCATCGGAGCGGGTCACGAGGCCGGTGTCCGCGAGGGCCTTGGCGCGGGCGACGTGCGCCAGGGCGGCGCGCTCGGCGGCCGCGAGCGTGGCTTGCCGCTCGGCGGCGAGCGTCGCGCCGAAGTAGGCGCGCACCACGTCGGTGCGGGTCGTGCTGCGTGTCCACTCGGCGGCGGCGCGCTGCGCCGCCGCGGCCTTGCCGGCCGCGTCCCGGCCGACCCACGCATCGGCGTTGAGCAGCGGCTGCTCGATCACCAGGCCGGCCGAGCGGTTGCCGATGGCCGCGGGGAAGTTGAGGGTCGCGGGGTCGAAGTCCGCCGGACCGATGGCGCGCTGGCGGAGCCTGGTGCCGAAGGCGGCGATGGGATCGGTGGTGCGCACGAAGCCGGCCTCGGCGCGGAGTGCCGGGAGGATCCCGCGGAGGGGCTGCAGGGCCGTGGCGGCCTGTGCATCGGCGCTCGCGGTGGCGACGCGATTGGCGTAGGCGCGGGCGTCGGCGCGCTGGAGCGCCTCGCGCAGCGTGAGTTGCGCGCCGGCGACGCCCGGGAGGGCGAGCAGGACGGGGAGGGCGAGGAGGGTCCGCTTCATCGGGGAGATATTAGTTGGGTATACAACGATGCAGTTATATAACAGAGCAGCGACGCCCCGCGCAAGGGCTGCGGTGCCATCGTGGCGGGCGGGGGCCGCGGCGCGGTGGGCGAGCCCGGGGCGGGCCGTGGCGGGACGGGGTCCCGGCGGGCATCGCGCCGGGACGGAACGCGCGGGGGGCGGCCGGACGGCCGCCCGTCCCTCACCCTTCAGGGTTCCGCTTGCTCGTCCAGCGCCCGCCGCACCGCCGGCTCCAGGCTCACTGCGCCGATCGGTCCCAGGACGACGTGGCGCACCGCGCCGTCGCGCCCGATCAGGAACGAGGTGGGGTAGCCCCGCACCCCGCCGAAGCGCCGCTCGGCCTCGGCGCCCACGTGCGCGACCGGGTATGTCACACCGCGCTCGCGCACGAACGCGGCGACCTCCGCCGTCGGCGCGCGGTCCACCGCGAGCCCGACGATCACGAACCCGCGGTCCTTGTGCCGCTGGTACATCGCCTCGAGCGCCGGCATCTCGACGCGACAGGGGGCGCACCAGGTCGCCCAGAAGTTGACGAGGACCACCTGCCCGCGGAGCGCGTCGGACGACAGGCGCTCCCCACCGAGGCCCGGGTAGTCATAGATGGGCACGGCGGCGCCACCCGAGCGCACCCCGAAGAGCGCGCCGAGGTGCGGCAGGAGCGTGGGCGCGGCGTACAGGAGCGCCGCGAGAAGGATGAGGTTGCTCCAGTGCAGCTGGCGGCGCAGCCAGCCCGGCAGGCGGCACCTCCCCTCGCCGGGTGGGGTACTGCGCATTATCGTCCCCGTCGTTCGGACATCCTCAACCCTTTGGAGTCCTCTCATGCGCCCGCAGCTGCATCTCCTCGCCCTCCTCTTCGTCGCCGCCGGCTGCGCGAGCGGCACCGCGGTCCCGTCCACGGGGGCCGCCGCCGCCCCGACGGTCAACTCGGGTCGCGTCGTGACCAGCGGTGGCAGCACGGTCCAGCTGAATACGATGAGTGCCGACGTGGATGTCAAGCTCTTCGTGACCGGCACGCCGGAGCAAGCGTGGGAGGTGCTCCCGAAGGTCTACTCGGAACTCCTCATCCCGGTCTCGGTGAACGACGCCAAGACGAAGACCATCGGGAACACCGGGTGGCGGACGCGGCGCTCGATCGGCCGCGTGCCGGCACAGCGGTACCTCGACTGCGGCTCGTCGGGAACGCTCGAGAACGCCGAGACCTACAACCTCACGCTCTCGATCGTCACGACGGTCCGCCCGAACGACCGCGGCGGTGCGATCATCAGCACGGCGGTGAGCGGCAGCGGGCGCAACCCGATCACCTCGAGCTCGGCGGACGTCCGCTGCGCGTCGAAGGGCGACCTGGAGATCCGCATCCGCGACATGGTGCAGAAGGCGATCTACGCGAAATAGCCGGGACGTGCGCGGGCGGGGGAGCTGACTTCCGCCCGCGCCGAGTCATCGAGGCGAGCCGGCTTGGAGCGCGCGCTCGACCGCGTGCGCCAAGGCGGCCGGCTCGTCGGTGGGTGCGAAGCGCGCGAGCACCCCGCCGTCTCGGCCGACCAGGAACTTCGTGAAGTTCCACTTGATCGCCTCGGTGCCGAGGAGACCCGGACGCTCGCGCTTAAGGTGGGCCCACAGCGGATGCGTCCCCGGCCCGTTGACGTCGACCTTGGCGAAGAGGGGGAAGGTCACGTCGTAGGTGAGTGAGCAGAACCGACGGATCTCGTCGGCGTCGCCCGGCTCCTGATCGCCGAACTGGTTGCAGGGGAAGCCGAGCACCGCGAAGCCGCGCAGCCCGAACGTGCGATGCAACTGCTCGAGTCCCGCGTACTGCGGCGTGAAGCCGCATTGGCTCGCCGTGTTCACGATCAGCAGCACCTGGCCGCGGCGGTCCGCGAGCGTGGTCGTCACGCCATCGAGCGTCGTGACGGGCGTGTCGTAGATCGGATGCATCGGATCCCGGTGAGGGTGCGGTGGTGCAGCGCGCGAGGCGGGCCGCGGAGGGGGCGTGGGGTCAGCGCCGCAGGTCGAGTGGCTCGCCCGTGAGCGGCACCGGCTCGAGCGCCGGCCGCTTGGGCGTCACGCCGTCGCCGGAGGAGCGCCCGCGCGCATGCCGCCACACCCACGGCAGGAAATGCCGGCCGGCCCACCGGAGTTCCGTCCGCACGCGCTCCGTGAGCGCGCGCGGCGGGAGCGGCGGCGGCGGCGCGGCCCAGTCCGCCGTGGCGCCGGGCAGCCCGAGCAGCTGCGCGAGCGCCATCGCGATCCGCGCATGTCCCTCGCTGTTGGCGTGGAGCCGGTCGTCGCTCCAGAAGCGCGGGTCGCCCGCGAAGCGGTGTTGGGCGAGGTCCGCCACGAGCGCGCCCGTCTCCCGCGACAGCGCGCGCACCGCCGCGTTGAACGCGTCGAGGCGCGGACGCACGCGGCGCGCGAGCGGCATCACATCGCCCAGGTCCGGCATGGTGATCGTCAGGACCGTCGCGCCCTGTGCGCACAGCGCACGTTGCATCGCGCCGAGGTCGGCGATCACGGCGTCGAGGTCGAAGCCGCGCCGGATGATGTCGTTGGTCCCGGCGAAGACCGTCGCAAGGTCGGGCCGCATGGCGAGCGCGGGCTCGAGCTGCTCCTCGCGCACCTCTCGTGTCTTCCGGCCGCGGATCGCGAGGTTGGCGTAGCGCAACGGCTCCGCGTCGGGCATGAGCTCCCCTCGCGCGCGTGCGACATGCTCGGCCAACCGGTCGGCCCAGCCGCGATAGCGGCCGGGCCCGGACGGGTCGTCGAGTCCTTCGGTCGAGCTGTCCCCGAGCGCGACGTAGCGGGCGAAGGGCATCCGGCCTACGGGGTGCGCGCGAGCGAATCCAGCGCGGCCTGCCGCGCCTTGGCCGAGTCCTGCGCGGCGAGCGCGCCGCGCACCCCCGGCGCGCCGGGGAGCTTCGACGCGCCGATCGTCGAGTCGGCCGCGCGCTGCTGGGCGGGTGTACGCGCCGGGGGCGGTGGTGCCTCCTCCCCGCCGCAGCCGGGGGCGAGGAGGGTGACGGTCACGATGACGAACGCGGATCGACGCACGGGTGGCTCCGGAGAAGGGCGCCCCGAACGATAGCGCGGCGACGCCTCGGTGCGGCGCCCTCGGCGGCGCGACGCCGACCCGGTCCGGCTCAGTCCATGGCCGGCTTCGACGCCTTCAGCCACTTGTCGTACCAGCCCACGAGCGTGTCGTGGAAGTGCGTGAACTCGGCCGCGTTCGTGTTCGGCGTGCCGTGCCCGCCGTTGGCGTAGTTCACCCACTCCACTTCCTTGTCGAGCCGCCGCAGCGCGTAGTACATCTCGCGCGTGTTGAGCGCCGGCACGTTGTGGTCCTCGCCGCCGGTCATGAGCAGCAGGGGCGTCGTGATCCGGTCGGCGTAGAGCACCGCCGAGTGCTCGATGTACTTCATCGGAGCCTCCCACATGGTCGCGCCGATCCGGTCCTGGCTCCGCTCGGCCGCGTGCGTGTTGCGGTCGCCGAGGCGCGGCGAGTCCGTGTAGAAGGAGATGAAGTCGACCTTCCCCGAGATGTTGACGGCCGCCTTGAAGCGCTTGGTCTGCGTGACGAGGAGGTTGGTGGCGTAGCCGCCGTAGCTCGTCCCGTGCACGCCGAGCCGCGCCGAGTCGGCGATGCCGGCCGCGATCAGGTGGTTCGCCGCCGCGGTCACGCCCTTGAGCCACCCCTCCCCCGGGTACCCGGTCTCGAGGCTCACGCTCGGCTTCACCACCGCGTAGCCTCGGGAGGCGAGGAGGTTCGCCTGCACATCGAAGTTGTCGTCGAAGAAGTCCTCGTAGACGAGGAAGACCGTTGGCGCCGGCTTCGCGCCGTTGGTGGGGTGGAAGAGCACGCCCCACTGCGGCCGGCCGTCGGCGTCGAGGTAGCGGATGAGCTCCGTGCGCGCGAGGCGCGCGGCCGGCAGCTGCGGGTTGGCGTCGTGCACGCGGCGCAGGGCGCCGAGCGCGGCGTCCGCGACGAAGGGGTCGGCGGGCCGGTTCGGCTCCGCGACGTTGAGCACCATCGTGCCACCCGCCCGCGCGAGGCGGAGCTGCGAGCGCGACCGCACGTCGCGCGCGAGCGTGTCGAGGGCGTTCCGCTCGCGGTCCCAGCGCGCCACCGCGCGGTCCCAGCGGTCCCTCGCGTTGAGCTGCAGGTAGACGTGGCGTCCGTCGTGCGACCACTCGAGCACCGACGCGCGGGGCGACGAGCGGTCCAGGGAGTCCGGCAGCGCCACGATGCGGGTGAGCGCCCCGGTGGTGTCGGCGAGGTAGAGCCCATCCTGGCGCGACGCGAGGACGGCGTCGCCGCGCGGGCTCGTGCGGACGAGCGTCCAGCGCGTGGCGGCGCGCCGGGCGCGGGCGGTGGCCGACGTGTCGCTGGACGGGATCGAGTCCGGCGCGAGGATCCGCTTGCGGGTCGTGTCGGCGCCCGCACCGCCCGGCGCGATCCGGCCCATCCAGATCGCACCCTCGCGCGCGGTGAAGACGCGCCGCTGGTCCTCGCTCCACTGCACCGTCGTACCCTGCAACCGCGGCACGAGCACGCGGAGGGCGGTGTCACTCCCCACCCGCGCCACGAGGCGCTCCGTGCGCCCCATGATCGTCTCGTAGTCGGTCTTCTTCGTCTGGTCGTCGTTCCAGGCGCGCACCACGCCGTCGGGCGAGACCGACCAGCTCGAGACCATCCCCTCGGGGATCAGCTCGGCGACGGCCTGCGTGGCCGGCGTCCAGGCGACCACACGGCGCCGGAAGGCCTCGCGGCGCAGCGCCTCCCACGGCAGGAACGGCTCTTTCTTGGACGACTTGAGGTGCGTCACCGGTCCGCGCACGAGGTTCGCGAAGCGCTCGCCCACCTGCTGCTTCCACGCGTTCGAGCGGAGCGCGAGGTACAGCTGCGTGCCCTCGCCGTTCCACCGCAGCTCGGAGTTCTCCGCGATGTAGCTCCCGTCGGGGATCCGTGCCGTCGTGACGCGCCTGCTCGCGCGGTCCCAGACCTGCAGCCGCTGCTGGTCGCCGACGAGCTCGAAGAACGCGAGCCGCGTGCCGTCGGGCGACCAGGCCGGGCTCCGCACCGGACGCTTGGCCGGGAAGACCGGCGTCCGCTCGAGCGAACGCGCATCCACGGCATAGAGCATCACCGGCACGACGCGCAGGTAGCTCGGGTCGCCGTCGCGCGCGGCGTCCACGCCGAGCGCGTCGCGGCGCACCTGCACCGTGAGGGCGATCCAGCGCCCATCGTCGCTCAGGTCGGCGACCTGCGCGGAGGTGATGTCGAGGAGGTCGCTGGCGGTGAGCGGCTCCTGCGCCGCCGCCGGCGACGCAGCGAGCGTGAGGAGCACGACGAGACGACGGATGGACATCGCGAGCCCGGAGAGAGGACGGCTCAACATAGCCCGCGCCCGCCCCCCCGCCCCCCCGCCCGCTGCCCACCCCCGCCGGCCCCCGCCCTCGCCGACGGCCGCCTGACTTATGCCC
>CAZPJF010000127.1:0-9363 GCA_964586095.1 uncultured Gemmatimonas sp.
GTCCGAGTTCATCATCATCGGCGGGGCCGCCATCGGCGCCTTCGTCGTCGGCAACCCCGCGTCCGTCATCAAGGGGAGTGTCGCACGGCTGCTCGGGCTTCTCAAGCCCAACCCGTACACCCAGGAGGCCTACTCCGACCTCCTGAAGATGATCTACGAGATCATGCAGATCGCGGCCCGCGACGGCCTCGTCGGACTCGACCAGCACATCGAGGACCCCGAGAAGAGCGCCGTCTTCAAGAAGTACCCCTTCTTCCTCGCCAACCACCACGCGGTCGACTTCTTCACCGACACGCTCAAGTCCCTCTCCTCCGGCGCGATCGAGGACCACCACCTCGCCGACGTGCTCGACGCCGACCTCGAGAAGCACCACCACGAGGAGGCGCAGATCCCCGCCGCCATCAACAAGATGGGCGACGCGATGCCCGGCTTCGGCATCGTCGCCGCCGTGCTCGGCGTGGTCATCACCATGCAGTCGATCGGCGGCTCCGCCACCGAGATCGGCGAGAAGGTCGCCGCCGCCCTCGTCGGCACCTTCCTCGGCATCCTCCTCGCCTACGGCGTCATCGGCCCCATGGCCTCCGCCGTCGAGTCGCGCCTCGCGAGCGAGCACGCCTACCTCACCTGCATCCGCGCCGCCCTCCTCGCGTTCGCCCGCGGCGACGCGCCCAAGCAGACCGCCGAGGCCGCCCGCCGCTCCCTCGAGCCGCACGTCCGCCCGAGCTTCAGCGAGCTCGAGGCCCTCATGAAGGGCGCCAAGGCGCAGAACGCGTAGCCGGAGATCCCCATGCCCCCGGCCTCCAAGGACAAGAAGAAGATCATCATCAAGAAGAAGGTCGCCGGCGGGCACGGCGGCCATCACGGCGGCTCGTGGAAGGTCGCCTACGCCGACTTCGTCACGGCCATGATGGCGTTCTTCCTCGTCATGTGGATCATCGGCATGGACGACAAGGCGAAGGACTCCATCCAGGGGTACTTCTCCAACCCGGTCGGCTTCAAGAAGGGCTTCGGCTCCGGCTCCAGCCCGATGGGCTCCGGCAACTCGCCGGTCATGGGCGGCCGGAACTCGCCGATGCCCGCGCGCCTCGCCGAGGAGGACGCCATGAAGTCGATGCGCCAGCGCCTCGAGCAGGCGTTCGCCGATTCGGGCCTCGCCGGCCTCGCCGGCCTCGTCGACATCACCGTCACGCACGAGGGGCTCCGCATCGAGTTCGGCGAGGGGCTCTCCGGCGACGCGACCTTCGCCTCGGGCTCCGCGGTGATGACCCAGCCCATGCTGCGCGCCCTCGCGATCCTCGCCGCCGAGGTCGCGCCGCTGCCGAACCACCTGATCATCGAAGGGCACACCGACGGCAACCCGCTCAACCGGCCGGGCGGCTACTCCAACTGGGAGCTCTCGTCCGACCGCGCCAACGCCGCGCGCCGCGCCCTGGTGAGCCAGGGCGTCGCGCCGGATCGGATCGCCTCGGTCCGCGGCTTCGCCGACCGCACGCCCAAGATCCGCGACTTCCCGCTCGACCCGCGAAACCGGCGCACGTCCATCCTGCTCCCCTTCCGCACGCCGGGACCCGGGACCTCGGACTTCGCCGCGGCACGCGCCACGGCCGGCTCCGCCCGCGTCAGCCCCCCCGCCGGCCCCTGAGGCCGCACCCCGCCCCCCAGGGGGCACCGACAGCCCGTGACGGAGTGACTACCGCTCCCAAGGGTCGTCGGATTATTGATGACTGCCGTGACCCCCGTCTCCCTGCTGGCCGATCGCGCACGCGGACCGGACTCGCACTGCCTCCTCATCGTCGAGGATGAGCGGTCGCTGCTCCGGGCCTTCGCGCACGCGTTCGAGCGGCTCGGCTACGAGGTGCTCGCGGCCGGCGACGTGACCGCCGCCCTCGCGCACTGGCGCGCCCGCGGCGAGGGCATCTCGCTCATCGTCTCGGACGTGCAGATGCCCGGGCCCCGCGTCGAGGAGCTCATCGCCGCGGTGCGCACCCACGAATGGCATGTCCCGATCCTGCTGATGTCGGGCGAGCTCCGCGGCACCGAGGAGCGCATCCGCGACCTCATGGCCTCGGTCGACGGCTTCCTGGCCAAGCCGCTCCGCATCGACTCGCTGCGCCTCGAGGTCGAGCGGCGTCTCGCGGTCCTACCGCCGCACTGACCCGCGGCGGGCCGGCCAGGCGATCAACGCCGGCAGCACCACGAAGCTGAGCGCGAGCGCCCCGCGCCTCCAGTCCACCGCACCGACGGCCGAGCCGATCCCCGCACCCAGCAGGGTGCTCGCGACGAGGCTCGTGATCGCCGCGCGCATCCCCTGACGCCAGGCCACGCCCTGCGCGAGCAGCGCGAGCGGCACCAGCCCGCCCCACGGGGACGGGAGCGCCCAGGCCAGCGCGACGGCCGCGAGGCCCAGGTTGAACGCCACGGCCGTCGCGAGCGCGCGCGGGACACGGACGTCGCGCGCGGCGCGGCGCGGGAACGCGTCGTCGAGCCACTCGGCTCGCCCCGGCAGGTCGCCGCCGCGCACGTCGATGCGGGCCGGAAGTGCGGCGGAGGCGGGGTCGATCGGGACCAGGTGGGGGCGCGCGGAGCGCGGCCGCGCGTGCGACGGCGCGAGCACCGAGGGGGGCAGGCGCAGCGGGCGGGCGGAGGTGGCCATGTCCGGAGTATCGGACGGGGAGGCCGGGCTCATGAGGTGCCCCGCGGACGCTCGCGCGTCCGGCGCACGCACGCGGGCGCCGCCAGGAGGCGTCCATCGCACGCGCCCGCGCGGTGCCGGTAACTTCCGTCCATGCGCTCCCCGCTCCGCGAACTCGCCGGCCTCTTCCTGCGCCTGGGTGCCACCTCCTTCGGCGGCCCCGCCGCCCATGTCGCCATGATGGAGGACGAGGTCGTGCGCCGGCGCCAGTGGCTCTCGCGCGAGGAGTTCCTCGACCTCGTCGGCGCGTCGCAACTCATCCCCGGTCCCAACTCCACCGAACTCGCGATCCACATCGGCTACCGCCGCGGCGGCTGGCCCGGTCTCCTCATCGCCGGCGCAGCGTTCATCCTGCCCGCCATGGCCATCGTGTGGGCGATCGCGTGGGCCTACGTCGCGTACGGTGCCCTGCCGGCCGCCGGGGCGCTCCTCGCCGGCGTGAAGCCGGTGGTGCTCGCCGTCGTCGCGCAGGCGCTCTGGGGGCTCGGCGCGACGGCGCTCCGCTCCGCCGTCACCCTCGCCGTCGCATCCGCCGCGCTCCTCGCCACGCTCCTCGGCGTGCACGAGCTGCTCGTCCTCGGCATCGCGGCCCTGGTCACCGCCATCGACGCGCGCGTCACGCGCGGCGGCAACCCGTGGGAACGGCGGGGCGCGCTCGCGCCGATCCTCGCGACCACGGACGCGATGGACGCCGCGCGCCCCGCGCTCCGCCTCGCCGCGCAGGCCGCCGAGCGCGCGCGCGAGCTCCTCGGCGACGGGCGCGAGCGCGCCGTCGCCGGGGGCGCGGCGCTCGCCGGTGCGCTCGGCCTCGGCGGCGTCACGCTCGGCAAGCTCTTTCTCGTCTTCCTCAAGGCCGGCGGCCTGCTCTTCGGCTCGGGCTACGTCCTGCTCGCCTTCCTGCGCACGGATCTCGTCGTGCGCCTCGGCTGGCTCACCGAGGGGCAGCTCCTCGATGCCATCGCCGTCGGCCAGTTCACGCCCGGCCCCGTGTTCACCACCGCGACCTTCGTCGGCTACGTGCTCGCGGGCCACGGCGGCGCGCTGCTCGCGACGCTCGGCATCTTCCTCCCCGCCTTCGTGTTCGTGGCGCTCACCGCGCCGGTGCTCGCGCGCCTGCGGACGCACGCGGGGCTGCGCGCCGCGCTCGACGGGCTCAACGCCGCGTCGCTCGCGCTGATGGCGGCGGTCACGCTCCCCCTCGCGGGCGATGCGCTCGCGCGGCCGCGGCTCGGCGTCCCGCTCTTCGCCGCGAGCCTGCTGCTCCTCGTGCGCTGGCGCGTGAACTCCGCCTGGCTCGTGCTCGGCGGTGCGGCGGCGGGCCTCGCCTTCGGGTGACCGCCGTTGACGGGCCTCGGTCCCGCGCATAGACTCCGCGGACCATGATGCACCGCGCCGCCGCCACGTATGCGTACGCGTACTACTACGCGCCCCGATCCCCGGGACGTCGGAGTGGGAGTACGCGCACGTAGACGCGCGACGACCGCAGCCCGCACGGCCCGTGGAGACTCCACGGGCCGTTTTTCGTTTCCCCCGACCTGAGGACCGGATGCCGCACACCGCTGAACTCCCCATCGAGACCATCCCGCAGGACGCGAGCGCCTACACGGCCGAGCAGCACGACGTGTGGCGGATCCTCTACGAGCGGCGCATGGCGACGCTCGAGGGGACCGCGAGCCGCCTCTTCCTCGAGGGCGCGGAGCGGATCGGACTCCGGCGCGACCGCGTCCCGGCGCTCGATGACGTGAACGCACGGCTCGCGCCGCTCACCGGCTGGCGCGCGGTCGGCGTGCGCGGCTTCATCCCCGCCGCGGGCTTCTTCGGCGCCCTCGCGCGGCGGCGCTTCCCGACCACGCTGATCGTCCGCCCGCGCGAGCAGCTCGACTACCTCCCCGAGCCCGACATCTTCCATGACGTCTTCGGGCACGTGCCGCTCCACGCCGACCCGGTGTTCGCCGAGTTCCTGCAGCGCTTCGGCGCGCTCGCGGCGGGCGCGCGCACGCCCGAGGAGACCGAGCAGATGGCGCGGCTCTTCTGGTTCACCGTGGAGTTCGGCCTCATCCGCGAGCGCGGTGCGGTGCGGATCTACGGCAGCGGCCTCATCTCGTCGCACGGCGACGCGGCCAACGCGCTCTCCGACCGCTGCACGCGCCGTCCCTTCGTCCTCGACGACGTGATCACCCAGCCGTTCGCGATCGACGACCTGCAGCCGGTGCTGTTCGTGGTGGAGTCGTTCGGGGAGCTCTTCGAGGCGGTCGAGACGCTGGCGCGCCGCCGCGCGCGGCGGTGAAGTTGGCCGTGAACGCGGGCATCGCCGCGAGGAAGCCCGCGGGCGGTGCCCCGGCGAAGTCCCGGAAGTCGCGCACCAGGTGCGACTGGTCGAAGTACCCGCACTCGAGCGCGACCCGCGAGAGCCGCGACGGGTCGTCGCGCCACGCGGCGAAGACCTGCTGGAACCGCACGATCCGCGCGAGCATCTTGGGCGAGAGTCCCACCGTGCGCGCGAAGCGCCGCTGGAGCGAGCGCGCCGTGAGCCCGCTCCCGCGCGCGAGCGCGTCGATCTCCACCGCCCCGCGGCTCCCGCGGATCCCCGCCACGGCCGCGCCCACGACCGCATCGGGGAGCGCGCCCTCCGCGGCGCGCCGCGCCACCAGCGCGCGCAACTCGGCGTCGAGCAGCGACCGTTCGCGCGCCGCGTCCGGGTGCCCGCCGTCACCCCCCGGGCCGCGCTCCTCGCGAAGCCGCTCCCGCAGCGCGGCGAGCGGGCGCCCCGGCAATCGCCCGAGCGTGACCCAGGTGTCGGTGAGCCGCGCCAGGTCCGGCGCGAGCAGCGCTGCGCCGTGCGCCTCGAACCGCACCGCGACGAGTGCGACCCGCCCCGTGGGCGCGACCGCCATCGGCGCGGTGATCTGCCCCACGAGGAAGGCCGGCGGCTGCACGCGCGGCCGCCCGAGTGCCGGGTGATGTCGCCAGGGATCGCCGAGGTTGATGATCAGCTCTGGTGACCCGTCCGGGAGCGCCGGCTCCGGAGGGTGCGCCGTGCTCCCGCCGTCCAGCCACCAGTAGGTCCGCACCCATGGCGCGAGGTCGGCGGCCGGTGCGAGCTCCAGGTATCGCATGCGGCCAACCTCGGCTCCGCGTCGCATTCGTGCAAGCGGCACGGGACCGGTGGCACTAAGGTCAGGGCGAACCCCGTTCCCAGAGCCCATGACCCGATCGCCCGCCTCGATCGCCCGGCGCCGCTCCGCGCGCCAGGCCGTCACCTGCCTGCTCCTCGGCCTCGCGACCCTCGCCGGGCCGTCCGCGCTCCCAGCGCAGGCGTCCGCGTCGCCGGCCGCCGCGCAGGTCGCCCCCGCGCCGCCTGCCGGCGCGGCCGACCTCGCCCGCCTCGCGTGGCTCGGTGGCTGCTGGGAGCTCCGCACGCCCACGCGCGTCACCGTCGAGCAGTGGATGGCACCCGCCGGCCACCTCATGCTCGGCCTGAGCCGCACCGTCGTGCGCGACGTCGCGCGCGAGTTCGAGTTCCTTCGCATCGAGCTCCGCGACGGGAAGCCGACTTACGTGGCGCAACCCGGGGGCCGCGCTCCCACCGCCTTCGCGGCCACGCTCACCAGCGACACCGCGGTCACGTTCGAGAACCCGCAGCACGACTTCCCGCAGGCGATCAAGTACCGCCGCGTCGGCGCGGACTCCCTCGTCGCACGCATCGAGGGTCCGCAAGGTGGGCAGGTGCGCGGGATCGACTTCCGCATGAAGCGGATCGGCTGCGGCTGAGCGCGCGGCCTGCGGGGTCCGCCTGCGGGGTCCGCCTGTGGGGTTCCCGGGCGCGGGGTCCCCGGCCGCGGGATTCCCAGGCGCGGCCCGCGCTCCGCATCCGCCCCCGGGGCGGGGGCGCTCCGGCCGCGACTCCAGTCCACCGAGCGCGCTGCACGAGAAAGCCCGGGACCTCTGAGGAGGCCCCGGGCTTTCTCGTGCGATCGAACCGTGATGCTGAGGAGCGGGCGATGGGACTCGAACCCACGACGTCCAGCTTGGGAAGCTGGCATTCTACCAACTGAATTACGCCCGCGTGGTGCGAAGTATACGCGGCGCCCCGAACCCCGACAAGCGCCGTCGGACTCATCCGCACCCCCGTGTCGCCGAGGACCCGGACACCACCGAGGACGTCGCACCCCATCTTTCTCCCGTCCTCCTCCTCCCCTGCCCGCCGTCCCCATGCGTCCGATCCCTGACTGGTTCAAGCGTTCCCTCCCGCCGGACGAGGCGGTCCGCGGCATCACGAGCGGCATGAACGTCTTCGTCCACGGGTCGGCCGCGACGCCGCTCACGTTGCTCGACGCGCTCGCCCGGCGGACCGACGTCGAGGGCGTGCGCCTCTACCACATGCACACCGAGGGCGAGGCCCGCTGGATCGCGCCGGGACTCCAGTCCCACTTCCGCTCGGTCTCGCTCTTCACCGGGGCCGCCCTCCGCGCGGCGGTCAACGACGGCCGCGCCGACCACGTCCCCATCTTCCTGTCGGACATCCCTGCGCTCTTCACGAGCGGCCGCGTCCGGCTCGACGCGGCCATCGTCCAGCTCTCGCCCCCCGACCGCCACGGCTACTGCTCGCTGGGCACGTCGGTCGACGCGGCGCGCGCCGCCGTCGATTCCGCGCCGATGATCCTGGCCGAGATCAACGAACGGATGCCGCGCACCCACGGCGACACCAGCGTCCCCTTCGAGCAGATCGAGGCCTTCACCCACACCGACCGCCCGTTGCCCGAGCACCACGCCGAGCCGGAGACCCCGGTGATCGCGCGCATCGGCGAGATCGTCGCGGGGCTGATCGAGGACGGCTCCACGCTGCAGATGGGCATCGGCGCGATCCCCGATGCGGTGCTCAGCCGCCTGCACCACCGGCACGACCTCGGCGTCCACACCGAGATGTTCAGCGACCGGCTCGTCGACCTCGTCGAGGCGGGGGCGGTGAACAACCGGCAGAAGGTCGTCTTCCCCGGCCGCATCGTGACCAGCTTCGTGCTCGGATCGAAGAAGGTCTTCGACTTCGTGCACGACAACTCCGAGATCGAGTTCCTCGGCGCCGACGTCACCAACGACACCGGCCGGATCGGACGGAACCCGAAGGTGGTCGCGATCAACTCGGCGATCCAGGTGGACCTCACCGGCCAGGTCTGCGCCGACTCGATCGGCGCGCGCATCTATTCGGGCATCGGCGGGCAGATGGACTTCATCCGCGGCGCCGCCCGCAGCGTCGGCGGCAAGCCCATCATCGCGATGCCCAGCACCGCCGCCGGCGGCACCGCTTCCCGCATCACCGCGCACCTCGCGCCGGGCGCCGGCGTCGTCACGACGCGCGGCCACGTGCACTGGGTCGTGACGGAGTACGGCGCGGTGAACCTCCACGCGAAGTCCCTGCGCGAGCGCGCCGAGCTGCTCATCAGCATCTCGCATCCCGACTTCCGCGCGGAACTCGCCCGCGACCTCCGCCGCGGCCTCGCGGCGCCCTAATCCGGAACGCCCCGCGACTCGTCCCCGAGGCCCCCACATCGCGGCCCACCGCATCCCGGCCATCTCCGCCCCGCATCCCGGCCATCCCCGCCCCGCATCCCGGCCGTTCCAGCCCTCCGCATCCCGAATCGAGGATGCGGAGGGCTTCGCGCATGATCCGCCCTGCCCCGCATCCCGTCCCCACCCCGCACCCCGTACCGCCTGTGCCACCGGCATCCCCCTCCGCATCGCCCTTGACAAGACCCCTCATTAGGTACACTGTACCATAACACCAATACAGCGAGAAAAGGTGTTCAGCCAGATCGACCCCCGAAGCCCCACTCCCCTCTACGCCCAGATCGCCGACCGCATCCGCATCGGCGTCGCGAGCGGCGAGCTCGCGCCCGGCACCCCCCTGCCGTCGGTCCGCGCCCTCGCATCCCAGCTCCGCATCAACCCGGCGACCATCGTCCAGGCCTACCGCGACCTCGAGCGCGACCGGCTGATCGAGATGCGCCAGGGCTCCGGCACCTACGTCGCCGACCTCCCGCCCGAATCCCGCACCCGCGAGCGCGCCGCCGCCGCCCGCCGCTTCGTCCGCCAGATGCTCGCCGAGGCCGCCCGTCAGGGCCTCTCTCCCGCCGACCTCCGCTCCGCCCTCGATCACGAGCACCCGGAATCCCGATGACCGACGCCATCCGCATCCGTGACCTCGCCTGGCGCGCGGGCAAGGACTTCGCCATCCGCGACCTCGCGATGACCGTCCCGACCGGCGCCATCTACGGCTTCCTCGGCCCCAACGGCTCCGGCAAGACCACCACGATCCGCCTCATGCTCGGGATGCTCGCCCCGGAGGACGGCACCATCGACGTCCTGGGCCACCGCGTCCCGAGGTTCGCGCACCGCGCCCTCCAGCGCATCGGCTACGTCCCCGAGCGCCTGCACCTCTACCAGGGCCTCACGGTCGAGGAGTCGATCCGGTACCATCGGGCCTTCTTCCCCGACTTCGACGGTGGCGAGGCCGAGCGGCTGCGCCGCCGGTTCGGCCTGCGCGAGGACCAGCTCGTCGTGCGGCTCTCCAAGGGGGAGGCGGGGAAGCTCATGATGCTCCTCGCGCTCGCGCAGCGCGCCGAGCTCCTCGTGCTCGACGAGCCCACCGACGGCCTCGATCCCGTCATCCGCCG
>CAZPJF010000128.1:0-9335 GCA_964586095.1 uncultured Gemmatimonas sp.
CACCACCTGCCTGTACACTCTTTCCCTACACGACGCTCTTCCGATCTGGAGGTTGAGCGAGAGCGTGGCCGCGAGGCCGGGGCGCGTGCCGCCGGAGCGGTCGGCCGCGCTCCCCATGCCCGACGTCCCGCCCATGGGGGTCCACGCCATGCCGATGACCTCGGCCATCTCGCGCCCCGAACCCCAGCGCTCCTCGCGCGCCTTGGCGAGCGCGCGGTCGATCGCCGTCGCGACGCCCTCCGGCACCGCCGGCGCCGCCTCGGCCAGCGGCTTCGGCGTCTCGGTGAGGTGCTTCACGAGCATCGCCGCCACGTTCCCGGCGTCGACCACCGGCTTGCCGGTGAACATCTCGTAGCCCACCAGCGCGAGCGCGTAGAGGTCGGAGCGCCCGTCGAGCGTCGCCTCGCCGGTCGCCTGCTCCGGGCTCATGTAGCGCGGGCTCCCGAGGATCATCCCGGTGCCGGTCATCCGGCCGTCGCCCTCGAGCGCGTGGGCCACGCCGAAGTCGGTGAGCATCGCGCGGCCCGTCTCGCCGTCCAGCAGGATGTTCTCCGGCTTCACGTCACGATGGACGATGCCGGCCTGGTGCGCGTAGTCGAGCGCGAGGGCGAGTTCGTGCAGGATCCGCTCGCCGCGCGCCGGTGCCACCTTCCCCTCGCGCGCGAGCAGGTCGCGCAGCGACTCGCCGGGCACGAGCTCCATCACGAAGTAGAGCAGGCCGTCGGCGTCGCCGGCGCTGTAGACCGCGACGATGTTCGGGTGCCGCAGCTTGGCGACGGTGCGGGCCTCGCGCAGGAAGCGCTCGCGTAGCTGCGGGTTCGACGCGACGTCGCCGGTGATGACCTTGATCGCCACCGGACGGTCGAGCGTGAGGTCGCGCGCGCGGTAGACGGCGCCCATCCCGCCCTGGCCGAGGAGGCCCTCGACGGCGTACTGCGCGCCCAGGCGCGTCTGCAGCGCCTCGAGCACGGCGTCCCGGCCCGCTGCGCCGCCCGGCGTGCCTTCCGTCGCGTCGCTCATCGCCCGCCGCCCCCGCGCCGGCCCTTCGCCGCCGGCTGCTGCTGCGTGAGGCAGTGCAGCGTGCCGAGCCCCCAGACGAGGTCGACCGCATGGATGCCGACCACCTGCCGTGTCGGCATCAGCTCGGCGAGCGTGCCGAGCGCCACCCGGTCGTTCGGGTCGTTGAAGGTCGGCACGATCACCACCCCGTTCGCGATGTAGAAGTTCGCGTAGCTCGCCGGGAGCCGCGTCCCGTCCATGACCACGGCCCGCGGGAACGGGAGCGTCACCACGCGGATCGGCGCGCCGGTCGCGTCGGTCGCGCCCTCCAGGCGGCGCAGGTTGTCGAGCGACCGCGCATGGTTCTCGTCCGAAGGGTCCTCCTCGTGCGCCAGCACGAGCACCCCGGGGGCGACGAAGCGCGCGATGTCGTCCACGTGGCCATGCGTGTCGTCGCCGACGCACCCCTCGCCGAGCCAGATGGTGCGCGTGCAGCCGAGCGTCTCGGCGAAGCAGCGCTCGTAGTCGGCGCGCGTGAAGCCCGGGTTGCGCACCTGCACGTCGCTGAGGAGCCACTCCTCGGTGACCACGATCGTGCCGCGCCCGTCGGTCTCGATCCCGCCGCCCTCGAGGATGAGCCGGCCCGTCCCGTCGTGCCGCCGCGGCTGTTCGACCGGGAGCCCCGTGTGGTCGCCGACGAAGGCGCCCACCCGGGCGTCGAGGGCGTGGTTGTCGTACTTGGCCCACGCGTTGAAGCCCCAGTTCACCAGCGCCACCGAGCCGTCGGCGCGGTGCACGCCCGTCGGGCCGGAGTCGCGGAGCCAGACGCGGTCGGTGGGGCAGAGGTGCAGGTGGATGCGCGACTGGCGCACCTCGTGCATGCGCAGGCAGTGCCAGGCCTGCTCCTCGACCTGCTCGTCGTGCACGAGGATGTGCACCCGCTCGTGCTCCGCCAGCACGCGCGCGATCTCCGCATAGACCCACGGGATCGGCGCGAACTTCCCGGGCCAGTCAGGCTCGTGGTGGGGCCACGCGATCCAGGTCGCGTCGTGCCGCTCCCACTCGGCGGGCCAGCGGACGGCGGCGCTCACGCGCCCCCCGCCCGCGTGGCCGCGGAGCAGCGGCCGCCCGGGATGCCCGTGTCCCTCACGTGCCGATCCAGCGGTTGAGGATCGGACCGTACGCGTCGATGCGGCGGTCCCGCAGGAAGGGCCAATTGCGGCGCGTGTACTCGATGAGCCCCGGGTCGCAGGTCGCGATCAGCGTCGACTCGCCTGTCTCCGCCTGCGCGAGGTAGCGGCCGTAGGGGTCGACGATCATCGAGTGCCCGAAGAACTCGATGCCGTCGGTGCCGGCCTCGGCCTCGAAGCCCACGCGGTTGGGCGACGCGACGAACACGCCGTTCGCGATCGCGTGCGCGCGCTGCGCCGTGCGCCACGCATCCACCTGCGCCGCGCCCCACTCGGCCTTCTCCGCCGGGTGCCAGCCGATCGCGGTCGGGTAGAACAGGATGTCGGCGCCGAGGAGCGCGGTGATGCGTGCGCCCTCCGGGTACCACTGGTCCCAGCAGATCAGCACGCCGATGGTCGCGTAGCGCGTCTTCCACACCATGAAGCCGCCCGCCTCGCCGTCGGGGCCGCGCACGCCCCGCGGCTGCACCGGGTGCGCGGCGTCGCCGGGGGCGAAGTAGTACTTCTCCTCGAAGAGCGGGTCGTGCGGGATGTGCATCTTGCGGTAGACGCCGAGGAGCGCGCCGTCGGCGTCGATCACCGCGGCGCTGTTGCGGTACACGCCGGCGGCCTGGCGCTCGTAGAGCGGCACCACGAGCACCACCGCGAGCTCCCGCGCCACCGCCTGCAGGCGCTCCACCGTGGGGCCCGGCACGGGCTCCGCGAGGTCGAACCGCGACGCGTCGAGCTTCTTGCAGAAGTACGGCGCGTTGAAGAGCTCCTTCAGGCAGATGACCTGCGCCCCCTTGGCGGCCGCGTCGCGGATGCGGCGCTCCGTCGCGACGAGGGTCGCGGCAGCAGTGGGTTCGACGCCGTCCTGCAGGAGGGCGACGGTGAAGGGGGCGCGGGGGTTCATCCGGCGGAATTTCACCCCGTCACGTGCGCACCGCCACCACGATGTCCATCACGTTGGTCCCCGTCTCGCGCGGCGGGAGGAGCGCGCCGGCGGCATCGAGCGCGGCGTGGGCGTCACAACGTCGCAGCGACCGGCGCGGCTCGCCGTGGGCGGTGGCGCTGCGGCGCCAGGTCGAGGCATCCACCAGCGCCCCGGAGGCGGGCGCGGGGCCGTCGCGGCCGTCGGTGCCCGCGGCGAGCACCCAGGCGTCGTGCAGCCCCAGCTCCTCGAGGACCTCGGCCGCGGAGAGCGCCAGCTGTTGGCACCGCCCGCCCAGGCCGTGGTCCGCGGGGAGCCGCACCGTCGTCTCTCCACCCCACGCGAGGCAGGCGCCCTTCGGGGCGCGCGCGAGGGCGTGGGCGACCACGCGCCCCGCGGCGGTGGCGTCCCCCTGCAGGGGGGTGTGGGAGAGGAGCACGGGCCCGAGCCCGGCGCCCATCGCTGCCTCGGCCACCGCGTCGAGCGCGGCGGCGTTCCCCACCACGTACGGCTCCTCCACGCGCGCGAACGCGGCATGGCCGGGCTTCGGCGTCTCGGGGAGGAGCCCGGCGCGCATCGCGCCGAGGGTCGACGCGACCGAGAGCGGGATGCGCACCGCGATCCCCGCCTCCCGGAGCACGCGTTCCACGTGCTGCGCGGCGAGGTGGTCCGGCGACACAGGTCCCGACCCGATCATCGCCGGGTCCTCGTTGGGGACGTCGGCGAGCAGGATCGGCAGCACGCGCGCGCCCTGCAGCGCCAGCGCGAGCCGCCCGGCGCCCCAGCGCGAGAACCGCTTCCGCACCGCGTTGATCCGCGAGATGGGTACGCCGGCGCCGAGCAGCAGCGCGTGCAGGGCCGCGAGGTCCTCGGGGCGCACGCCGTCGATCGGCGCGCCCACGAGGCTGGAGGTGCCGCCCGAGATGAGCACGAGCACGAGGTCGTCCTTTCCGATCCGCTCGGCGAGTGCGGCGAGCCGCTCCGCCGCGCGCGCCGAGCGGACGCCGGGCACCGGATGGTCGCCGGCGAGGGCTTCCACGCGCGCGTGCGGCGCCGCGTGCTCGGCGGCGCCGACGACGAGTCCGCCGGCGATCTCGCGTCCCGCCTCGCCCAGGAACGCGACGGCCGCCCCCGCCATGGCGGGAGCGGCCTTGCCGAGCGCGATGATCCAGTGCGGCCGGTCGCGCGAGACCTCGAGCGCGACCTCGTGCGCGCGCAGGCCGTCGCGGACCACGCGGGCGGGATCGGCGGCGGCGAGCGCCGCCTCGTAGCATCCCCGCAGCGTCGCCGCGACGTCCCCAGTGCTCATCCGCCTCCGCCGGCCTTCTTCACGGCCTCCCCGAGCTCCGTGTAGGCCTCGGCCGAGAGCTCGCGGAAGGGCCGCATGATGTGCGCGACCTTCCCGTCCTTGTCGATCACGAAGACCACGCGGCGGAAGAGGTTCACCGCCGGGTACTTCACGTCGTAGAGCCCGCCGGCGACCGCCGCGGCATCCGACACGAAGGTCTGCGGGAACTTCGCCTCGGCCGCCCAGGCCTGCTGCGTGGCGACGTCGTCCGTGCTGACGGCCAGCACCTTCACGCCGTTGCCGTTGTTGAAGAGCGTGGCGTACTGATCACGGTACGCCTCCATTTGGACCGTTCAGCCCTTGGTCCGGCTCTTGGGGAAGAAGGCGATGACGACCACCTGGCCGCGGAGCTCGGAGAGCTTGAGCGGGAGGGTCGAGACGCCGTCCTTGGTGCTCGCCGGCAGGGTGAAGTCCGGCGCCATGTCGCCGACCTTGGGGCCGCCGGCGGGGGCGGGGTCCTGGGCGATCGCGGGCGTGGCCACCGCGAGAGCCGTGAGGGCCGCCAGGAGTCTGGAGGAGAGTCGCATGGACGAAAGGTGGGGAGGGCCGGGTCGCGCCGCCAGCGAGGCGCGGCGCAGACGGTCCGCGCGCGGGCCGCCGGCGGTGGAACCCCGCCTCGGGCCGTGCCGTTCCCGCGGCGGGGCGGACCGGATGACGCGACGCGACCATGCTGGGTATCGTCGGGTGTACGCCGGATCACTTCAGTCCCCGGAGACCCGTGAACTCGCGCCGCAACATGCCCACCCGCCGTTGGCGCACCCTCGCCGCGTCGTGCGTCCTCGCTGCCACCCTCGGGTGTGGCGGGAGCGTGACCGCGCCCGGCTTCGGCCCCGTGGAGCGCATGGAGCTCCTCGGCGACGGCCTCGTGCAGTCCGTGCGGGTGGAGGTGTCGGCGCCGCTGGAGCGCCTCACGCTCCGCGTGACGTCCAAGGTGCGGAACATCGGGACGGAGCGTGTGACCGTCCTCGCCTACGTCTGCGACCTGGGCATCGAGTCGGACCTGACGCTCACCCACACGCCGGAGAGCCTGCTCTGCCGCGGGCTGCCGCCGCAGGTCGACCTCGCGCCGGGCGACTCGCTCGTGCTGCACGCCACGCGCTTCGTCGGCGAGACCGGCGGCCGCCACACGATTCGCGTCCAGCACCTGCTCGAGCCGTCGCGCCGCATCTCGCTCAGCGTTCAGCTGCCGCCGGGCAGCTGATCGAGGACGCGGAGGGCGCCCGGCCGCACGCCCACCTCGAGCGTCGCCGCGGCGGCCTGGGCCAGCTCGCCATCGACCTCGAGCCACGGGGGTGCGGCGAACCCGAGGCGCATGGCCGCCGTGCGCTCGTGCCGGACGCCCGCATGCGCGAGGTGCCGGCCCGCGATGGCGCGGGCGAAGAGCGGCAGCCGCGCGAGCGCCGGCACGTCCGTGATCAGCACCGCGTCGAGGAGGCCGTCGTCGATGCGCGCGCCGGGCGCGATGTGGAACGCGCCGCCGAGGTGCGACCCATTGGAGAAGACCGCGAGCAGGTGGGGCGCGGGCGCGGCGCCGTCGACGGCGATCGGCACGCCGCGGAACGCGAAGAGCTGCTGCAGCGCGGTCACGATGTAGACCGCCGGCCCCTTGAGCCGCTGGCTGGCACGGCTGGCCTGCGTCACCGCGACGTCGAAGCCCACGCCGGCGACGTTGAGGAAGAGGAGATCCTCCGCCCCTGCGGCGCGGATGCAGCCCATGTCGACGCGCCGCTCGCGCAGCGCGCCGTCCGCGAGCTGCTCGGCGAGCCGGCGCGGGTCGCGCGGGTCGACGCCGAGGTTCTTCGCGAAGTCGTTGCCGGTGCCGGCCGCGAGCAGCGCCATGCGCGCCGGGGAGCCCGCGCGGGCGAGCGGCACCGCGCAGTTGCTCCATGTCCCGTCGCCCCCCGCGACGACGATGGTCTCGACGCCGTCGGCGATCGCCTCACGGACGAGCCGCGCCTCGTCGCCCGCGTGCGCGGTGCCGCGGACATCGGTGAAGCCGCACCGGGCGAATGCCGCGCGGATGCCGGCGATGCGGTGGGCGCCACGGCCGCGGCCGGAGGCGGGGTTGTAGAGGACTCGGACGAGCAAGTGAGGAGCGAGGGGCGAGGGGAAGGAGCGATCGAGTGAGAACGGAGGGAGGAGGAGCGAGGAGCCGAGTGCGAGGGGGAGGGGGAAGGGCGCGCTGCGTCGCGAGCGGCGTTCCGACCCGGCGACGGCGCGCGCGCGCGCCGTCGCCGATTGCCGCTCCTCCTCAGCTCTCGCCCCTTTCCTTCACGCCCTCGCTCCTTCCCCTCGCTCCTCGCTCCTCGTCGTCTCAGCTCTTGGCGAGGGCCCGGAGCACGTACTGCAGGATCCCCCCGTGCCGGTAGTAGTTCATCTCCTCCGGCGTGTCGATCCGGCTGCGCACCTGGAACGACTTCGCGCCCGCCCGCACCGTCAGCGTCGCCCGGGGGGTCATCGTGTCGCTCATCCCCTCGAGGGTGATCTCCTCGAACCCCGTGAGCCCGAGCGACTGCCGCGTCTCGCCGTTCACGAACTCGAGCGGGATCACGCCCATCCCCACGAGGTTCGAGCGGTGGATGCGCTCGAAGCTCTCGGCGATCACCGCGCGCACGCCGAGGAGCATCGTGCCCTTGGCCGCCCAGTCGCGCGACGAGCCGGTCCCGTACTCCTTGCCCGCGATGATCACGAGCGGCGTGCCGGCCTGCTGGTACGCCATCGACGCTTCATAGAAGGAGGTCGGCTCGGCTCCCTCCGCCGTGCGCGTCCACCAGCCCTCCATGCCCGGCGTGAGCTCGTTCTTGAGGCGGATGTTGGCGAAGGTGCCGCGCATCATCACCTCGTGGTTGCCGCGGCGGGCGCCGTACGAGTTGAAGTCCTTCTTCTCCACGCCGAGCGACTTGAGCCACTGGCCGGCCGGCGACTTCTCGGCGATCGAGCCCGCCGGGGAGATGTGGTCGGTGGTGATCGAGTCGCCGAACATGCCGAGCACGCGCGCCTTGGCCACCGGCTTCACGCCCGGCGGCGTCATCGTCATCCCCTCGAAGTACGGGGGATGCTTCACGTACGTCGACGCGGCGTCCCAGACGTAGCGGTCGCCGGTGGGAGCCTGGATCGCCTTCCACTGCGCGTCGCCGCCGAACACGTCGGCGTACTCCTTCTCGAACTGCTCGCGCTTGACCGACGCGAGCACCACGTCGGCGACCTCCTGGGGCGACGGCCAGATGTCGCGCAGGAACACGGGGCCGGCGGCGCCGATGCCGAGCGGCTCCGTCTCGAGGTCGATGTCCACCCGGCCGGCCAGCGCGTAGGCGACCACGAGCGGCGGCGACGCCAGGTAGTTGAACCGCGTCTGCGGGTTCACCCGCCCCTCGAAGTTGCGGTTCCCCGAGAGGACCGCCGCCACGGTGAGCTTCCCGTCGTCGATCGCCTTGCTGATCGGCTCCGGGAGCGGCCCCGAGTTGCCGATGCACGTGGTGCAGCCGTAGCCGACGATCTGGAAGCCGAGCGCGTCGAGCGCGGGCTGCACCCCCGCCTTGGCGAAGTAGTCCCGCACCACCTTGGAGCCCGGCGCGAGCGAGGTCTTCACCCAGGGCTTCGTGCGGAGGCCCCGCGCCACCGCCTTCTGCGCGAGCAGTCCCGCCGCGAGCATCACGCTCGGGTTCGAGGTGTTGGTGCACGACGTGATCGCCGCGATCACCACCGCGCCGTCCCTCAGCTGGAAGCTCTCGCCGCGGTGCGCGCAGTCCACGCACGCCGGCGTGAGGTCCACCGGCCCGCCTTCGGCGACCATCGCGGCCGCCGGCGAGCCGGGCGCCTTGCCCGCGTTCTTGCCCGCGGCCGCCGCGGCGAGACGCTCCTTCTCTGCCTTGTACGACTCGGCGTAGTTCGCCTTCATGTGCGTGAGCGCGATCCGGTCCTGCGGACGCTTGGGGCCCGCGAGCGACGGCACCACCGTCGCGAGGTCGAGCTCGAGCGTGTCGGTGTAGACCGGGTCCGGCGTCTCCCGGGTCCGGAAGAGCCCCTGCGCCTTGCAGTAGGCCTCGACGAGCTTCACCTGGTGCTCGGACCGGCCCGAGAGGCGCAGGTACTTGAGGGTCTCCTCGTCCACCGGGAAGAAGCCCATGGTCGCGCCGTACTCCGGCGCCATGTTCGCGATCGTGGCGCGGTCGGCCAGCGCGAGCCCCTCGAGGCCCGGGCCGAAGTACTCCACGAACTTGCCCACCACCTTCTTCTTGCGGAGCATCTCGGTGCAGGTGAGCACGAGGTCGGTCGCGGTGGCGCCGAGCGGGAGCCGGCCCGTGAGCCGGAACCCGATCACCTCGGGGATGAGCATCGACACCGGCTGGCCCAGCATCGCCGCCTCGGCCTCGATGCCGCCCACGCCCCAGCCGAGCACGCCGAGGCCGTTGATCATGGTGGTGTGCGAGTCCGTGCCGACGAGCGAGTCGCAGTAGACGGCCTTCTGCCCCCCGTCCTCGCCGACGAACGCGACCTGGCCGAGGTACTCGAGGTTCACCTGATGGCAGATGCCGGTGCCCGGCGGGACCACGCGGAAGTTGCGCAGCGCCGTGCCGCCCCAGCGGAGGAACTGGTAGCGCTCGCCGTTCCGCTCGTACTCGAGCTTCGTGTTGAGGAGCTCCGCCGCCTCCACGCCGTACTCGTCGACCTGCACCGAATGGTCGATCACGAGGTCCACCGGCTGGAGCGGGTTGATGCGCCTGGGGTCGCCGCCGAGCGCCGCGATCGCGTCGCGCATCGCGGCGAGGTCGACCACGCAGGGGACGCCGGTGAAGTCCTGCAGGAGGACGCGCGCCGTGCGGAACGCGATCTCCTTGTCGACCGGCTGCTTGACGTCCCAGCGCGCGAGCGCCTCGATGTCGGC
>CAZPJF010000129.1:0-9241 GCA_964586095.1 uncultured Gemmatimonas sp.
TTCAGACGTGTGCTCTTCCGATCGGCATCCGCTCCACCATGGGACTCACGACGCCGGCGCGCGACGTGAGTCCCATGGTGGAGCGGATGCCGACGAGCGCCTGGTGCGCCGAGGGACCGCGGATCGAGTTGCCGGTGTCGGTGCCGAGCCCCACCACGGTCATGTCCGCGGCGACCGCGGCCGCGGTGCCGCCGCTCGAGCCGGCGGTCACGCGGTCGAGCGCGTACGGGTTCTTCGTGTAGCCCGGCAGGATCGAGCTCACCGTCTCGTACGGCGAGAACGCCCACTCGGCGAGGTTCGTCTTGCCGATGATCACGGCGCCGGCGGCGCGGACGCGCGCGACCTGCGTGGCGTCGCGCGTCGGCACCCAGCCCTTGAGCGCGAGCGAGCCGGCCGTCGTCTGGAGGTCCCGCGTCTCGAAGTTGTCCTTCACCGCCGTGGGCACGCAGTGGAGCGCCCCGAGCGGCGCGCCGCGGCGCTGCACGGCGTCGAGCGAGTCGGCGGTGGCGAGCGCGCCGGGATGCAGCACCACGAAGGCGTTGATCGCCGGACCGCGCTTGTCGAGCGCCTCGATGCGGTCGAGCGCGCGCTGGACGACCTGCCGGCAGGTGCTGCGTCCGCCGCGGAGCTCGGCGTGGATCGACGCGATGGTGGATTCGTCGGCGCGTGGCGCGGATGCGACCTGGGCCAGGAGCGGGTTGCCCGGCGCGGCGAGCGGACCGACGAGCGCGGCGAGGAGCGCGGCGGCGCGGGCGGCGGCGGTCGGGCGGGCGGACGTGCGACGGCATGCGGCGGCTGGGGCGCCCCGGAGGCGGGTGGTCGGCATGCGGCAATCGTACGGCTATCTTTGGGGCGGCACCACCCACCACGGGCCCGCACGCGGGCGGAGACGAGCGAGATGGCGTCCAGGAAGGGATCGGATCGCGCGCGCGGGGGCTTCAAGGCCTCGCGCCACGGCGACGGCACGGCGACGCGCGCGAGCGCGGCGGGGAACAAGGCCGAGCAGAAGCGGGCCGCGGAGCAGCGCGAGGCGAAGAGCCACAAGGTCGGGACCAGGGCGGTGAGCCCGCTGCTGCGCGGCCGGAAGATCGACCCGCGCAAGCTCGACGGCCGCGAGACGGTGGTCGACCTCGTCGACGGCGCGTTCCAGAGCTACAACTCGGGGCGGCTGCGCGAGGCGTGCCACCTGTTCACGCAGCTGATGCTCGAGAAGGACGTGACAGTGGGGATGACGCTCACCGGCGCGCTCACGCCGGCAGGGCTCGGGATGAGCACGATCATCCCGCTCATGGAGGCGGGGTTCGTCGACTGGATCATCTCGACCGGCGCGAACCTCTACCACGACACGCACTTCGGGCTCGGGCTCTCGATGCACCGCGGGAACCCGCAGGCCAGCGACATGCAGCTGCGCGAGGAAGGCGTGGTCCGCATCTACGACGTCTTCTTCGACTACGACGTGCTGCTGAGCACGGATGCGTTCTTCCGGAAGATCATCCGCGCGCCGGAGTTCCAGCGGACGATGTCGAGCGCGGAGTTCCACCACCTGTGCGGCAAGTACCTCGTGGAGCGCGAGAAGGCGCTGGGGATCCCGCAGAAGTCGCTGCTGGCGGCGGCGTACCGGTGCGGGGTGCCGATCTACACCAGCTCGCCGGGCGACTCGAGCATCGGGATGAACATCGCCGCGCTCGCGCTCGAGGGCGGCCGGTGCATCCTCGACCCGAACCAGGACGTGAACGAGACGGCGAGCATCGTGCTGCACGCCAAGCGGGGCGGCGGGGCGAGCGCGGTGCTCATCGCGGGGGGCGGGAGCCCCAAGAACTTCGCGCTGCAGACCGAGCCGCAGATCCAGGAGGTGCTCGGGATCGACGAGAAGGGGCACGACTACTTCCTGCAGATCACCGACGCGCGGCCGGACACGGGGGGCCTCTCGGGGGCGACGCCGGCCGAGGCGGTGAGCTGGGGGAAGATCGACCCCGACAAGCTGCCGGACGCGGTGGTGTGCTACCTGGACTCGACGATCGCGCTGCCGATCCTGACGAGCTACGCGCTGGCGAAGCGGAAGCCGCGGAAGCTCAAGCGGCTGTACGACAGGCGCGGGGAGATGATGGGGACGCTGCGGCGGGAGTTCGAGAAGGCGAACGGGTAGGGGTGCCGCCGTCACGCTCGGTACGCCGCCCGCCACGCCTCGAACTCGCTCGGCCGCAGACCGTGCCGGAGCGCCGTGGCGTCATTCAGGTTGAGCAGCAGGGCCAGCGTGGTCTCCGCGAACCGCGTGCGATCCGCGGACGCGATGCCGTGCGCGTCCGCGAGGTCGAGGAGCAGCTCGCGGCTCGGCGCCTGGCGTGCCCGCACCACCTGCGTGATGACGGCGCCGATCTGCCGGCGGTACTGCAGTCGGATGGGATCGGGCGCGGGCGCCGCCTGGCGCACCACCATGTACTGCTCGCACGACCGCTCGTAGGCGCGGACGAACACGTCGCGGAGCAGCTCGATCGACTGCAGCTCGTAGACCGCCAGGATACCCTCGACGTAGTCGTCCTCCGGCACATCGACGAACGTCAACGGGCAGAGGTTCGCCTCGATGAGCGGGATGTTCGCGGCGAGGCGCGAGGTGCGCTTGTTGATGTCGATGAAGGGCTGCAGGTACGGGATGTGCACGAGCAGGAAGAACGACCGTTCGAACGGGTCCGTGATCGCGTTGGCGGTCCGAACGATGCGCTCGAAGCACTCGCGGATGATGTTCGGGTCCTCGGTCGGGATGTACGTCGTGCCGGTGATGCTGACCGGCAGGGCACGGAGCCGCCCCTCGTCCGCCGGGTCGCGCAGGAGTCCCTCGGCCAGGAGCGCGTGGATCGACCGGAGCGTGAGCCCGTCCAGCGGCGTCTGGCGATCACCCTCGACGATGAACTCGATCGCGCGCTTGTGGTTGAGGATCATCTGCGCCTCGAGCGCGTCCTTGCCGTCCGCCCGTTGGCCGAACTCGATCAGGTTCTGCGTGTCGAGCCGCGAGTAGGTGTTGCCCTCGAGCCGGCTCGAGGCCCACGAGAGGTCGATGAGGAGCCGAGCCAGGATGTCGCGCGCGAACGTGCCGGCCGGCCGCGCGTCGTCCGGCGTCGAGCCGATCCGGTGCAGGTGGGCGCGGGTCCCCTCCGGGAGGTACCAGGTCGATCCGGGGACGTACGCCTCGAGCCAGGCGCGATGGTATGTGACGTATCGCCGTTCGCCGCGGGGCCGGCGGATCATCTCCTGCACCGCACGCGCCTCCGGTGTCAGCAGCGTTCCCGCGACAGGCTCGACGCCGGCGTCCGGTAAGCCGGTCCCTCCCCGGGCTGCGGTCCCCGGCCGCGCGTACCGCCGGCCCTTGCCACGGCCTGTCGCCTCGACGGCTCCCTGGGGTGCCTGCCTCAGCCGGTAAGCGACCTGGCTGGGTTCGAGCGAGACCCCGTGCAGCCGGCGCAGGCGCTCGGCGACCTCTCCGACCGACATCGGGCGCTCGCTCTCCGCGATCGTCTTGAGGATCAGGTCGAGTTCGTGTGCGACTTTTCCGGAAGGTCCGGCCACAGAATCTCCATTTATCGATAAATTATCGATAATTTATCGATAAAGTCAATATCGACGCCTCCGGAAGTCAGGTCAGAGGTCAGGCCGAGCGGCGGGAGGTGTGGTAGCGGTGCTCGGCGTCCACGGCGAGCTCTCCCATGAGGGAGAGGGTCTCGAGGTGGCGCTGCACGAGGTCTGGCCTCGCGCCGGTGAATGCGGCCGCGACGCCGGCGGCATTCAGCGGCCGCTGGGCGAGGGTGGCCGTGATCGCGGCGATCTGCTCGACGGCGGTGGCGGGCCAGGGCGCCTTCACCGGCGCGGTGGCCGCGGCGGCCCCATCGCCCTTGGCCTTCCGGCCGCGCTTGGGCTTGGCCGCCGGCGCGTCGTCGAGCGCGAGCGCGGCCGCGGCCTGCTCGGGTGCGAAGCGCGGGATCTGGTAGTCGGGGCGGAGCCAGCGGATGAGTCCGCGCTTCTCCTCCTCGACGCGCTCGTCGTGGAGGGCGACGAGGCGTTCGAGGATCTCCTCGCGCGCCATTGGCCAGGGCCAGCCGTAGGCCTCGGCGACGAGGCGGTCGAGTTCGTCGTGGAGGTCGCGGAGGACGCCGCAGGCGGCGAGTTCGTGGATGGTGCGTTCCTTCGGGGTGAGCGGGGTGTTGGCGCGGAGCTTTTCGATGACGTTGTAGATGCCGGTCAACGTGATGCGCGCGTCTCGCACGAGAGCGGAGTCGCGGTGTGCGGACAGGCGCCCCCAAACATCTCGCAGCGAGTTGAGCGACGAATAGTTCAGTACGGGAAACGGAAATGGATCGAAAACGAGTGAGTTTGCGTAACGGGGGCGATCCTCGAGGGTTCCCCCTGCTGCCAGTACGAAGTGCCTGTGAACTACCGACGAGAGAACTGCAACATGCGCAGGGTCGCTAAGTGCCACGACAACGAGCATCTGCTCCGGACAGGTTGATGAAGGAACAACGACGAAGACAGTGTGAACAGCAGTTTGTACCGTGCAGAAGAAATGTGAGATTCCGCTGATCGCTTCGCGCATTTCGCGTCGCGGTTCGGCGAATCGCCACCAATACTGTCGATAGGTGGCGCGCTTGTTCGTGTCACGCACTGGCTTTACGGAGTAGCGCAGACGGTCGAAGAGCACTGGCCACTGCCTGGCCTCCACCTCATCGCGGAGGCCGAAGTCGATGACGTAGTAGCCCCGCGGCCGTTCCGTGAGGTCTTTCCCGGAGACCAGTGGTCGCACAATGGCGCCACTCGGATCCGCCTGATTGATGAGCATTAGCGCAATATCCTCCGGGACGACGAAACCCTCGCCGACGATGCTGACGCCCCGAAACGACAAGCCCTCGTTTGCCCTGAGCCGGACCCGAACAGCACCAGCGACATCAGCGTGTGAGGTGAGGTCGGAGTTGATTCTCCCGACCTTTCGTACTGTGATCGAACTCCCTGAGGCGCTGGAGGTCCCCAGACGCCGCTCGGCAGGGTTGCGCCCCAAGACGGTGAGCGCCACGCGCACGGCTGCTGATGACGCCTCGTCGTTCCATGGATGGTCGGCTATCGACCACATAATGCTCGCGCGCGCGTCCTGGAGCACCTCGTCAACTATGCCACGATTCTCGGACTGCGAAATGCTATTGGTGGTGATAAGGCCAGCTCTCTCTGTCTCCGCGCTTGCGACCCGGCAGGCTGCCTTCCACCACCAGTGCATCACTAAGTCGGTTCCGTCAAAGCGATCTCGGTATGCGGATCGAAGTGCATCGACGTATCCATCCCCCAGTGCGCCACGCATCCGCTTGTTCCCCACATACGGCGGATTCCCCACGATGAACTCCGCCTCCGGCCACTCCGCCGCCCGCGCATTCACATACTCGTAGTACGGCAGCTTCGCCTGCGGGTCCGGCACCAGCTCCCCCGTCACCGGATGCACGAGCCGCGGCGTCGGGTCCGGACGGTCCTTCTCCGGCCGGTGCACGACCGCATCGTACGCCAGGATCGCGTCGCGGCACTCGATCGTCCCCGTATCCTCCAGGATCGGGTCCGGCGGCGTCCGCCCGCCGTGCGTCTCGCGCCAGAACTGGTGATAGCCGATCCAGAGCGTCAGCTCCGCGATCTCGCGCGCCCAGGGCTTGATCTCGATCCCGAAGAACTGGCGCGGATGCACCTCGTCCAGCACCAGCCCGCCCTGGCCGCCGCTCACCCGCTGGACCTCGTTCAGCACCTCGTGCTCGATGCGCTTCACCGCCGCCATCGTCACGTACAGGAAGTTGCCGCTCCCGCACGCGGGGTCGAGGAACCGCAGCGACCGCATCCACGCGTGGAAGTCGAGCAGCACCTTCACCGCCTGCTCGCGCTCCCGCTTCTTCCCCGTCTCCTCCAGCTGCACCACGCTCGCCTGTACCGCGACCCACTTCTCGCGGATCGGCTCCACCACGGTCGGCTCGACCAGCCGCTCGATGTACTCCCTCGGCGTGTACTCGGCCCCCAGCCGGTTCCGCTCCTCAGGGTCGAGCGCGCGCACCAGCAGCGTGCCGAAGATGCTCGGCTCCACGCGGGACCAGTCGAAGGCCGTCGCCTCGATGAGCAGCGTGACGTCGGCCGGCTCGAGCGGGAGCGCCTCGCGCGTCTTGAAGAAGTGCCCGTTGAACCGGTGCAGCATCTCGGCGCCGAACATCCCGCCCTCGTCCATCGTCTTCCAGAGGAGTTCGAGCGCGGCCTTGAGGCGTGCCGGGTCGCCGGAGCCGCGCGCCGCCTCGAGCGTCTTCCGGAAGAGCTGCTCCGGCAGGAGCCCGACGTCCTCGGCGAAGCAGGAGAACACGCAGCGCATGAGGAAGCGCGCGACGCGCTCCTGGTCGAGGCCGCGGTCCTCGAGGGCCGCGGCGAGGGTCGCGAGCCGCGCGGCGATCTCCTTGGTCACCAGCTGCGCCCTCCCGCGCGGATCGCGCACCGCCGGGCGAGCGAAGACGTCCTGCAGCAGCGCGATGTCGTCCGCGCGCTCGTGCAGGCTGCCGAGCGCGATGCGGCGCCCCGCGCCGAAGTCGCCGTAGCTTCCGCTCCACCGGTCCCACAGGATGAGGGTGCGCGGGACGTCGACCACCATCAGATACGGCGGCGCGGTACCGGAAACGTGCGAGACGTAGTTCCGCACCTGCCCGAACGCCTTGCGTAGCAGCGCGTCGTTCTGCCTGGTCGGGTCGGACATCTTCGCCTCGAGCGCGAAGTGCCCGGCGTGCCATGCATCGATGTAGTTGGTCGCGAGTTCCCCCTCGCGGTCGACGACCTTCACCGGGAGCTCGAACCGGTAGTCGTCGGTCGGCGTGGACGGGGCGGGGACGCCGAGCGACTCGCAGAACTGGAGGAACCAGGTCTGGAAGGAGGCGCGCTCGTTGGCCTCGACGCCCGCCCAGCGGTCGGCGAGATCGCGCAGCGCGGCGGCGGCCTCGGCCGCCGTTCGTGTCGGATCCGTCACGCCGGGACTATGTCGCGCGGAGCGGGCGCAGGGAAGGGTGACGACGATCTCGTTCAGCCATGCGGCAACGGTGCCGCGCAGTCCGCGCACACCGTCCGCCCCCGCAACGCTTCCACCCCCTCGCACGCGATCAGCGGCACCATCGCGAGCGCCGCGATGGGATCGGCCCACCACCAGCCGAGCGTCGCGTTGAGTGCGAGCCCCGCGAGCAGCAGCGCCGAGAGGTACATGCAGATGTCCGTCTGCCGTGCCTCGGCCGTCAGCGCGCTGCTCGAGAGCTGCGCCGCCACGCGCCGCTTGGCCCGCGCGAGCAGGGGCATCACCACCAGCGAGAGGGCGGCGATCGCGATGCCGAGCGGGCTCGCCGCCGGCGCCTCGCGCGCGACGAGGGCCCGAACGGCGTCGACGCCGACGTACGCGGCGAGCGCCACGAACGACCATCCGATGAGCTCGAGCGCGCGCCGCTCGGCGCGCTCCCGGTGCCCGGGGTCGGCGTCATGTCGGAGCCGCCAGAGCGCGGCGGCACTGGCGGAGACCTCGATCACGCTGTCGAGCGCGAAGCCGACGAGCGCGACGCCGCCGGCGAGCAGGCCGGCGACGAAGGCCACGAGCGACTCGAGGACGTTGTAGGCGAGGGTCGCCCACGTGAGGCGCTGCCCGCGGCGAACGATGGCGGACCGCTCGGCGCCAGGCCGGGTCCGGCTCATGCGTCGCCGCACGAGCGGCGCTTCGTGGTCCCGGCGCGCACCCCCGCGGGCCTCAGCGCGCCGCGACCCGCCGCGGCCGTCGCGCTTCCTGCGTGCACTCGTAGACGAACGCCGGCGGGATGTTCGCCAGCGTGAACCCCACGCGCACGTCACGGAAGCGCCGCTCGAGCACCCCGCGCTGCGAGAGCGAGTACTGGTACTGCAGGAAGAGCCCCTTCGGCTTCAGCAGCCGGTCACTCTCGCGCAGGATGCGCTCCACGAGCAGGTCGTCCATGATCGCGAGCGGCAGGCTCGACACGATGACGTCGAGCGGCCCGAGGTGGTGCACGCGGACGACCTCGGCGAGGTCCCCGGCGCATCCCTGCACGAGCGTGAGGCGCGGGTCGGCGATGCCGCGGTTCTCCTCGACGAAGAACTCGTTGAGCTCGAGCGACACGAGCCGCGCGTCCGGCCGCATGCGCTTGAGCATCGCCCGCGTGATGCACCCCGTGCCCACGCCGAGCTGCACGAGCGTGCGCGCCCGGCGAAAGTCGATCCGGCGCAGCAGGCGGCTGATCAGGAACGGGGAGCTCCGGACGATCGTCCCCGAGGTCTTGATGTGCCGGATGTGCTCGATCATGGGCGGGCCCTCAGAGGGGGAGGAGGCCGGAGAGCGTGGTGCCCAGCAGGACGTACGCGGTGACGAGCGGGAGTTCGCCCACGATGATGCCCGTGATCATGCGCGCATAGGGCATGCGCACGAGACCGGCGGCGTAGCAGATCAGGTCGGTCGGCACCGCCGGGAAGAACGCCCAGCCGGCGACGAACCAGACGGCCCACGGACTCGTGAGCCGGCCCCGGAGCCGCTCCAGCTTCTCCGGATACCGCGCCTGCAACATCCTATCGTATCCCGCGAACCCCGGGAAGCGATAGAGCAGGGTGGCCGAGGCGACGATCCCCAGCATGGAGACCACGAGCACGGCCGGGACCGCTTCGGGGAAGAACGCGCCCCCCGCGAGCACCAGCGGCGTGCTCGGGATGAGGAGCGGGCCCCGCAGCACGGAGGCCGCCACGAACCCCGGGAATGCCCAGGGGCCCCATCCCTTCAGGATCCGCTGGAAGTGCTCGGCCGTGAACGACTCGGGGCTCGAGAGGTACCAGCCGGCCACCGCGAGCACGGCCGCCACCCACACGTACGTCAGGACACGGCGATAGCGCACGGCGGACCGGTTCGGGGCATGGCGCAATGTACGTCGCGCCGGCCCCGAGGGTGTCAGCCGCCTCGGCGATCAGCGTGGCGCGGGTGGGCGGGTCGCCGCGGGCGGCGGCGGGCTCGTGGGCGTACGGGGCGCCGGGGGCGCGGGGGCGGCGGCCGGCAGGATCACGGCGAGCCCGCCGTTCTGCGCGCAGCGGCTCGCGGCCGGCGCGCCGGTGAGCCAGGAGCCGTCCTTGCAGCGCATGGTCGCGCCCGGCGGCGGGGCGACGTCCCCGGCCGCGCGCACCGTGGCCGGGGCCGCCACTGCGGCCGCGGTGCCGGGTGCCA
>CAZPJF010000130.1:0-9054 GCA_964586095.1 uncultured Gemmatimonas sp.
CATAGGTATCAGTCCCCCCCCTTCACCGACCCGCCTCCCGAGGCCACGACCATGCCCGGATACCCGCGCACGACCGCCCGGTCCCTCCTCCTCGCCCTGCTCCCCCTCGCCCTCGCCGCCGCCTGCCAGCGCTCGGCCGACGAAGCACCCACCGGACTCGCGCACGAGTACGACGTCCGGCGCACGGTGGCCACCGACAGCGCGGGCACGCCCCTCCCGCCCCCGCCCGCCGAGGAGGGCCCGGGATTCTGGCGGGGCGTCGTCCGCACCAACTTCGGCACCATGGGGCCCGACACGCTCCTGACCTCCGCGCGCCTCGCGGGCGTCATCGTCCGCGCCATTCCGTTGAACGACGCGACCGGCCCGGTCAGCAACGGCAGCACTCCCGTCGGCCCGTCGACCATCCCGCCGGGGGCCGGCCCCGTCGCCGCGACCGACACGACCGACGTGCAGGGGATGTTCCAGCTGCCCACGGTCCCCGGCGGGCGCTACATCGTGACCTTCGAACCTCAGACCGACGAGCACGGGTGGGCCTGGGTCTTCGCGACGGCGGGTCGGAGCAGCGGCACCCTGCCGTGGTGGGTGACCCTCAGCCGGCGGTGAGGCCGGTGGATGGCCCGTCCGTACCGCCCGAGCGCGTGCGGCACGTCTACCTCGCCACCTGCGTGCTCGCCGCCCTCATCGGCGTCGCGCACACCGGAGTCGGACTCGTGGACGCGTCGGCCCTGACGCAGGCCCGGATGTGGTTCGTCGGATCGGGCCTCTACATGGTGCTGAGCGCGGTGCTCGGCATGCTGCACGCTGCGGGCGAGGCGGGCTCGCGTCCGCTGACGATCCTGGTGCGGGCGAACCACGCGCTCATCCTGGCCTTCGCCATCTCGACCGGGTCGCTGGGCCGCCCCTCGCTCGCGGAGTGGATCCTCGTCCTGGTCGCGTTCGGCGGGATGGCACTGCTCTCGTGGTCCCGCCCGCGGGGTCGAGCGGCGGCCTAGCGCCGCCGCATCCCCGGCAGCGGGATGACCCGCGTCGGGGACGAGCTCCGCGTGTACCAGAGCATGTCGAACTCGCCGGCCACCCGGGTCCCATGGAACTGGGGCATCGAGTCGGAGCTCACGACGGCGCCGACCGAGCGCATCTTCAGCATCGCGCCAAGTGCCTCCTCGAGCGCGGACGATGCCCGCACCGCGGGCGCGATGGCCAGGAGCGCCCCCTCGTGGCCGCAGCTCGACATCAGCCCCTCGAGCGTGCGCTCCCCGGCGGGATGCAGCCGCGCCTCCCCGAGCGCCAGCCGACCGCTCGCGTCAGGGACCAGCGCGCTGAAGCGACCGGTGTCGGCGAGGAGGGCGACCACGCGATACCGCCCGCCGAGGCGCCGGCCGAGCGGGCGCCCCATGAAGGGCCAGGCGCGGGCGAGGTGGCCGTTGTGCGCCCACGCGACCACCGGCGCGCGCTCGGACCGGCGCGCCGCCGTCTCGAGGAGATGCGTCGCCATGCGCCGGTCCCTGAGGGCGCCCTGCACGAACCGCGGCAGCCAGCGCGTGCGGCCCCACGACTCCGTGAACTGCGGGTCGAATCCGGTGAACCGCACGCGGTCCGCGGATGGCCGCGTCGCGTTGAACCGGCGCAGCCATTCGACCAGCTCGACCACTTCCTCCGTGCTCCACGTCCAGAACCCCAGCCGCTGCACGACGGCCCGCGCGTCGCCTTCCCCGGTCGCGAGGTACCGATCGACCTCCTCCGCGCGCTCCCACGACGCTTCGAAGGCGACGGTCCGGACCCCGGCACGCTCCACGAGGGCGCGGATCAACCGCGCCTTGAGCGCGAAGAACTCCGAGGTGCCGTGCGTGGACTCGCCGAGCCCGATGATGTCGGCGTCCTCGGCGAGCCGCAGGACGGCCGCGAGGCCGGCGGAGTCGCCGTCCGTCTCGGCATGCCCGAGCGGCAGCACGTGGGCGCAGAGTGCGCTCCGCACCGCGCCGAGGTCGAGATGAGCCCCCTCCGCGCGGCGCTCGGCCGCGCGCCCGGCACGAGCGACGAGGACGAGGATCACCGCGAGGACGATCCCGAGCGCGATCGCCGTCGGCTTCGTTCGGATCAGCCGCAACCGTCGGCCGATCGAGCCGCGCCGGCGGCACGTCGCGCACCGGCCGGCCGGTGCCGCGCGACGAACTCGGCGACGAGCGCATCCACCGCCGCCGGCGCGTCATCCATCATGACGAGCGTGGAGACCTCCAGCTGACGCTCCTCGAGCGATGGCGCCCGGATCCCGTGCCGGCGCGGCCAGGACGTCGCGACGGTGAGCGAGTCCTCCGCGGCCTCGCGCGAGCCATAGCGGCGCGCCATCGCGTCGACCAGCGGCGGTGCGAAGCCCTGCAGCGCGAACCGCGGATTCACCGCGAGGATCGGCGTCCGTGACCCCGTCACCGAGGAGGTGACATCGTCGGAGAGGTACTCCACGTAGTACCGCAGCTGGATCCAGAGCGGCGTGTCGATCGCCGCCCGGCGCAGGCGCTCCCCCCGCTCCGGGTCGGCGCTCAGGCGCGCCGCGGGGATCGTCCCCTGCGCCCATTGCTCCGGTGACACGGAGCGGAAGAACGGCAGCCAGCGCTCGGCGAGACCGCGACGGCGCTGCTCGGCCGTGAGCGTGCCGGTGAAGCTGAACGGGTCGCCTGCCACGGGTTCGCTGCCGAGGGCGATCACGCCGCCGCTCGCGCACCCGAGCCTCGCGTTGGCGCGCACGGCATAGTACGCGGCCATGAGGTGGTTCGCGACGAGGATGGGCCGTGCCAGCGACCGTTCGTGCACGAGGCGCGTGAGCGCCTGCTCGACGCCGTCGCTCCAGGGCCGCGGCGTCCGCTCCTCGACCGGCGGCGCCGCGGTCCCCGCATAGCCCGGGAGCGTGACGAGGTATGACGTGTAGCGCGACGCATTCCGGGTCGCGAAGTCGCGCCAGACGTCGCCACCGAGGGGCGCCCCGGGGATCAGGATGAGCGGCACCGGGCCCGTCCCGACCACGTCGACGGCCCCGAGCGTGGCGGGCGCCGCGTGCAGGACGCCGGCCGGGACCGCGAGGTTGTCGCGCGGCGGCGCGCCCGCCGCTGGCTGCGCCTGCGCGCGACCGGCGGGCGGCATGGCGAGGACGGCGGCGACGGCGGCCGCCCGACGCATGCCCCTCCACCGCCCGGCAGCGCGCGAGTCGTTCATGGCGGTGATGCTATCGGCCGCCATATACCTTGTCAACCCTAGTATCAGGGCGATCCGCGACCGGTCGCCTCGCTTTACCTTACTGACACCAGTCTTTCCGACCTCCTCGCGCTCGCGCGCTGGGCCCGGTGTAATGGGACGGCGGCGGCGCGGGACCAACTGGGCAGTGGGGACTCCGGTGGCCGATGACCCTCGATTCGCGCAGGTCGTGCGCGAGCACGGCGACGCGCTCATGCGCGTCTCCGGCGTCTACGCGCGCAATGCCGCCGACCGCGACGACCTCCACCAGGAGATCATGTGGGCGGTCTGGCGCGCGCTCCCGCGGTTCCGCGGGGATGCGTCCCTCCGCACCTTCGTCTTCCGGATCGCCCACAATCGCGGGCTGACCTTCCGCAGCCGGGGCGGTCCGCCGCCGGTCCCGCTCGACGCCGTCCCCGAACCCTCGGCCCAGGCCACCGCCGCCGACGTCTCCGTCGAGCAGGCGGACGAGGTCGCGCGGCTCCGCGCCGCCGTCCTCGAGCTCTCGCCCCTCCTCCGGCAGGTGATCGCGCTGCAGCTCGAGGGCCTGGGCGCCGAGGAGATCGCCGAGGTCTGCGGCACGAGCGTCAATGTCGTGAACGTCCGCGCGTTCCGCGCGCGGCAAGCCCTCCGCGAGCGACTCGCGGCCCTGAGGACCCCATGACGAGCCCGCACGACCTGGAACTCGACGCGCTCGGCGCGCTCTGGCGCACCAGCGAACAGTCCCTCCCGCGCGCGGAGGCGCTCCGGGCGGCCCTCGGGCGGCGCGAGCGCGCCGCGCGGCGCCGCGGGCTCGCGACCCTCCTGCTCGAGTGCCTCACCACCGTCGCGGTCTTCGCGCTCGTCTCGCGGTGGGTCCCGCTCGACGCGCCGCTCGCCGGCCTCGCGTGGACGCTCGCCATCTCGCACACCGCGATCATCTGGATCGCGGTCCTCTGGCTGCGCCGCGGGCTCTGGCGTGGCATCGAGGGCAGCAGCGCGGACTACCTCGCGGCACTGCGGCGGCGCGCGACGGCGCAGCGCGCCGGCGCCGAGTTCGGCGCGGTGCTGCTCGCGGTGGAGTCGATCGCCCTCGGCATCGCGTGGGTGGCGTACGCGGACTCGGCGACCGCCGCGGGCATCCTGCGGCCGTCGCTGCTGGCCGTCGCGCTCTTCGCCTCCGGGGGCACCCTCTGCCTCGGGCAGTGGCGCGCCGCCCGGCGGGCCCTCGCGCAGCTCGACGAGATCGAGCGGAGTCCCGAGCCGCCGATGTAATCGCGCGGGCCGTGGCCGTGACCACCTCTCCGACCTCTTGAACGGAGCATCGCGTGGATCCGGCTTCCCGCAGCATCATCCTCGTCCTCGCCGTCGCGTCCGCTGCCGTCGCCGCGCGGCTCGACGCCCAGCGTCCCGCGCGCTTCGACGCGGCGGTGGCGGCGTTCATCCGCAGCGAAGCGCCGGTGATCGCCCTCACCGGTGCCACGCTGATCGACGGCACCGGCGCCCCGCCCGCCCGCGCGACCTCGATCCTGATCCGGGACGGCCGCATCGCCGCCGTCGGACCCGACGGCGCGGTCCCGATCCCGGACGACGCGCACCGCGTGGATGCGACCGGGCACACCGTCATGCCCGGCTTCGTCTTCATGCACGAGCACCTGTTCTATCCCACGGGCGGGCCGGGCGAGGCCATCTACAACCCGCAGTTCATCTCCTTCCCGCGGCTCTACCTGGCGTTCGGCGTCACCACCGCCCGCACCGCGGGGACGGTGAACTACGACGGCGAGCGGAGCCTGCGCGAGTTCATCGAGCGCGGCCTCAACGTGGGCCCGCGCTTCGTCCTCTACGCGCCGTACGTCAACGGCCGCACGCCCGGCAAGCTCGTCTACCAGTGGACGCCGGTCGATGGCGTGGAGGACGTCCGGCGCCGCGTGACCTTCCACGCCGCGATGGGCGCGCAGGGCTTCAAGGCGTACGAGCACGTGAGCCGCGCCGAGCTGAAGGCGCTGATCGACGCGGCGCACGCGCGCGGGCTGCGGGTCACCGCCCACCTCTGCAGCGTCACCTGGCCCGAGGCGATCGCGCTCGGCATCGACAACCTCGAGCATGGCCTGATGGTCAACTCGCAGTTCGTCGCCGACAAGGTCCCGGACGTCTGCCCCGGCGACCTCCCCATGGCGATCGCCGCATCGCGCGCGGACCTCGACGGCGAGGAGGTCCGCGCACTCACCCGCTCGCTGATCGAGCGGGGAGTGACGGTGACCTCGACGCCGACCATCTGGGAGAGCTTCACCGGCAGCACGTCGTTCACGAGCGATGCCGCGCTCGAGACGCTCCTCCCCACCCTGCGGGAGGAGGTCGCCGCCACCTCGCGGATCCTCGCGTCCCGGCCCGACTCGACCTTCGCGCAACTGCTGCGGATGGAGCTGGCGTGGGAGCGGGACTTCGTCCGCGCCGGGGGCCGCCTCGTCGTCGGCACCGACCCGACCGGGTTCGGCGGGATCGTCGCCGGCTTCGGGAGCATGCGCGCCCTCGAGCTCCTCGCCTCGAGCGGACTCCGCGCCGAGGAGGTCGTGCGCATCGCCTCCCTCAACGGCGCGCGCTTCCTCGGCGTCGACGCCGACCTCGGTTCGGTCGAGCGCGGCAAGCGCGCCGACCTCGTGATGGTGCGCGGCGACGTGGCGCGCGACATCACGGCGCTCCGCCACCCCGTGCTCGCGTTCAAGGACGGCGTGGCGTTCGACTCGCAGCGCCTCATCACCTCCGTGCGTGGCCTGGTGGGGCTGCGATGAGCCGCCTCCCGATCGTCCTCATCGGCCTCGTGGCGCTCACGGCGTCGTCGCCCGCGCCGCGCGACCGCCTGATCGTCGACGTCACGGTCATCGACGGCACCGGCGCGCCGCCGCGCACGGGCGTGAGCGTGCTCATCCGCGATGACCGCATCTCCGGCATCGGGCCGCGCTCGACCCTCCGCCCCGGGCGCGGCGCGACGATCATCGACGGCCGCGGCGGCTTCCTCCTCCCCGGCTTCGTCGATGCCCACGCCCATCTCCCGTTCGGGCCCGTCACGCACGTCAACGGGCAGATGCGGTTCGCGTACGATGACTCGGCGTCGCATGCGATGGCGCGCCACCTGCGGGCCTTCGGCGTGACGACGGTCCGCAGTCCCGCCGGCGAGGCGGGGCGGGCCCGCGCGCTCCGCGATGTCATCCGCCGCGGCGATGTCTCCGGCCCGCGGCTCGTCAGCGCCGGAGAGGTCATCGACGGCGCGCCCAGCCCGCTCTCCGTCGCCGTGGCCAGCCCGGAGGCGGCGCGCGCCGAGGTGCGCCGGCAGGTCGCGCTCGGCGTGGACCTCATCAAGCTCTACAACTGGCTCCCGCGTCCCGTGGTCGCGGCGGCCGTGGACGAGGCGCACCGCCTCGGCGTCCCGACCACCGGCCATCTCCTCGCCACGAACTGGCGCGAGGCGGCGGAGGATGGCATCGACGCGCTCGAGCACATCACGCCGCTGAGCCCGAGCCTCATCGAGCCCGCCCGGCGCGCCGAGTTCACCGCGCGGATGATCGCGTCGCCCACCGGGTTCATGCTCGACTGGTTCGAGTTCGCCGACTTCGACGGCCCGCTGCTCCGCTCGACCGTCGACGCCCTCGCCGCGCGTCGCGTCATCGTCACCCCGACCCTGGTCACCTTCGCGGCGATGGTGCGCGGCAACGACCCCGCCCTGCGCGAGGGCCCCGACGCCGCGCTCATCCCCGACGTCCTGCGGGACTCGTACGGCAGCTCCGACTTCACCATCGGGTGGGACCGGGAGCAGTTCCAGCGCGCCAGGCGCGCGTGGCCCCGCGTGCAGGAGTGGGTCCGCCGGCTGCACGCCGCCGGCGTGCCGCTCGCCGTCGGCTCCGACACGCCGATGCCGTGGGTGCCCGCGGGGGCCAGCCTGCACGAGGAGATGCGCCTCCTCGTCGACGCCGGGCTCCCGCCGATGGACGTCCTCGTCGCGGCCACCCGCACCGGGGCGCGGCTCGCCCGCGTCGACAGCCTCGTGGGCACCATCGCACCGGGGAAGGTCGCCGACCTCGTGCTCCTCGACGCCGACCCGCTGCAGGACATCCGGAACACGCGTCGCATCCGCTGGGTCATGGTGTCCGGCCGCCTCGAGGTCCCGCCGCGTCCCACGGCGCCGGCGCCGCGTGACGCGATCGAGCCGCAGGCGGAGCGGGCCGTGCGCGACCTCCTCGACCGGCTCATCGCCGCCGTCCGCGCCCAGGACGGCACGCGCATGGCCTCGGCCTACGTGCTCGAAGAGCCGATCGAGTTCTCGAGCCATGGGATGCTCATGACGTCGCGCGAGGCGCTGCTGGGCATCTACGCGTCGTGGGATCCCGCGCAGTCCCGCGGGACCTTCGCGGAGTTCCGCGACATCCGCCTGCGTCCCCTCGGGCCGGACGCCGTCCTCGTGCACGCGCTCCTGCGTCTCGCACGCGGCACCCCGGCCGGCACCTCCCCCGACACCCTCTCCGGCGGCTGGACCGGCGTGTTCGAGCGCCGCGGCGGACGCTGGGGCCTCGCGCATGAGCACGAATCCTTCACTCTCACCGGACGGAAGCCATGACGACCCGCATGATCCTCGCCGCCTCGCTCCTCGCCGCCTCGTCGCTCCCCGCACAGTCGCCGGCGCCGGCGACACCGCCCAGCGCGCAGGAGATCGTCGCGCGCCACGCCGCCGCCATGGGCGGGGCGGCCGCCTTCGAACGCCACTCCTCGCTGGTCCGCACCGGCACGCTCGAGATCCCGGCGATGGGGATCACCGGGACCTACCGGCTCGAGCGCGCCAGGCCGGCGACGTTCCGGCTCGCGATCGACATGGCGACCGTCGGCGGCCGCGTCTCCGCCTTCGACGGCACCATCGGATGGGACGAGGAGCGCGGCCAGCGCACCGAGCTGAGCGGCGCGAAGCTCGACGATCGCCGGCGCGCGGCGGACTTCCTCGCCGACCTGCGGCTGAACCGCGTCGCCGAGTACGTGGCGCCGGCCGAACGTGTCGACTGGCAGGGCTGCGCCTGCTGGCGCCTCCGGGCCCGCACCGCCACGGGGGACGACCGGCTCGACTTCTACTCCATCGAGTCGGGCCTCTACCATGGCAGCGAGGAGACGGTGCAGTCGGTGGTCGGCGCGATCCAGCGGCAGACCTTCGTGAAGGCCTGGGGGACGTTCGACGGCGTCAAGCTGCCGGTCGAACTGATGCAGCGCCTGCCGCAGTTCGACACCATCACCCGGATCACCGAGACGCGGTGGGATCCGCACGCGGGCGGCCCGGGCGCCCGCTGAGTTCGCGTCCCATCGCCCCGCCGGGGGCGGGCGTGGTGATGCGGGTGGCAGCACCCCGCACACGACAGCCCGCGGTCCCACCGGCCCCACCCCCCAGATCGCGCTCGGGGTACCCAACGTGTCGGGGCCCCAGGCGCGCCCGAGCTCATGGTCGGGCATCCGCGCGACGAGGTGCGGCCCGGCCTCGAACGGCATGCCCGCCGCCGCGAGGTCGCGGTGCGCGGCCTCGATGTCCGCGACCCTGAAGTAGAGGATCGCGCCGGGGTGGTCGAACTCGGCGCGTTCCGCGCGGCCGAGCATCAGCCGGACCTCCCCGGTGCGGAAGAACGCCAGGTGCGGCGCCGCGAAGAGGTACTCGAGGCCGAGGACGTCGCGGTAGAACGCCACCGCCCGCCCGAGGTCCCGCACGTTGACGCTGATCTGCCCGATGGCCCGCAGGTGTCCCATGGCTTGACTCCGTGATGGTGATAGTTAGTTTTGCTAACTAACTCAACATGGGAGTCCCCATGCCCCGCCGTCAAGCCCCCC
>CAZPJF010000131.1:0-9032 GCA_964586095.1 uncultured Gemmatimonas sp.
CCAGGTGTACTGGTCCACGTGCGGCTTGTGCGGGTCGAAGTCCGCCGGCAGCGGCCTCCCCACCCGCGCCGCGAGCTCGGCGTACGACCCGATCACCTCCACCTCGGCGGGGTCGGCGTCGTTCACCCACACCGGGAGCGGGGTGCCCCAGTAGCGGTCGCGGCTGATCGCCCAGTCGATGTTGTTCTCCAGCCAGCTGCCGAAGCGCCCGGCACCCACCTCGGGCGGGTTCCAGTCCACCGCGGCGTTGCGCGCGAGCATCTCGTCCCGGTACGCCGTGGTCCGCACGAACCAGCTCGAGCGGGCGTAGTACAGCAGCGGCGTGCCGCAGCGCCAGCAGTGCGGATAGCTGTGCACGAACTTCTGCGCCTTCCACAGCTGGTCCCGGCGCTGCAGCTCCTCGATGATCAGCGGGTCGGCGTCCTTGACGAACTTCCCGCCCACGAGCGGCATCGCCGCCGGGAACTCGCCGCGCGCGTTCACCGGGTTCACGAACGCGAGCTGGTGGCGCTGCCCCGCCGCGTAGTCGTCCGCGCCGAAGGCCGGCGCCATGTGCACCACGCCCGAGCCGTCCTCAGCCGACACGAACGCCTCGCCGACGATCACCTCGCGGTTCCCCTCGGCGGGATATTCCACCCAGTCGAGCGGCCGCCGGTAGCGCCGCCCCACGAGGTCGGCGCCGCGCATCGTCGCGACGACATCCCACCGGTCGGCGTAGTCGCCGCCCAGCACCGCCGCCGCGCGCGCCTCGGCGAGGATGATGGTCCAGTCCGTCACGGCCTTCTTGCGCAGCTCGACGTACGTGAGCTCCGGGTGCACCGCGAGCGCGACGTTGGAGACGAGGGTCCACGGGGTCGTCGTCCACACGACGATGCGGCGCCGCACCGATGACGGAGGATGGAGGGTGGAGGAGGAAGGGCTTTCCTCCTTCATCCTTCCACCTTCATCGATGAGGTCCAGCGCGACGTAGACGGACGGGTCCTCCACGTCCTCATACCCCTGCGCCACCTCGTGCGAGCTCAGCGCCGTCCCGCAGCGCGCGCAGTACGGGAGGATCTTGTGGCCGAGGTAGAGGAGTCCGCGGGCGTGCAGCGTCTTGAGCGCCCACCAGACCGACTCCACGTACTCGTTGGCGTACGTGATGTACGGGTCCGAGTAGTCGAGCCAGTAGCCCATCCGCTCACTCACCTGCTCCCAGTCGCCCTTGTACGTCCAGACGCTCTCGCGGCAGCGGCGGTTGAACTCGGCCACGCCCACGCGCTCGATGTCCTGCTTGCCGGAGATGCCGAGCGCCTTCTCGACCTCGATCTCCACCGGGAGGCCGTGCGTGTCCCAGCCGGCCTTGCGCGGCACGTGGAAGCCCTGCATCGCCCGATGGCGGCAGAAGAGGTCCTTCACCGTCCGGGCGAACACGTGGTGGATCCCCGGCTTCCCGTTGGCGGTCGGCGGCCCCTCGAAGAAGGTCCACGCCGGCGCGTCGGCGCGCACGGCCTGCGACGCGGCGAAGACGCCGTCGCGCGTCCAGCGCGCCATGACCTCGCGCTCGAGCGCGTCGCCCGAGAGCTCGCTCGGCAGCAGGCGGTAGCGCACCGCGGTCGTCGCGTCGGTCACATCCGCTCCAGCACGCCCTGCACCAGCGCCGAGAGCCGCGGCTCCGCCTCGGCGGCCACCGCCAGGATCCGCTCCAGCGACGCCTCCTCGAGCGCGTCGGGGAGGCACTGGTCGGTGATGATCGAGCAGCCGAGCACGCGCAGCCCGGCGTGGCGCGCGACGATCACCTCGGGGACGGTGCTCATGCCCACCGCGTCGGCGCCCATGGCGCGGAGCATCCGGTACTCGGCGCGCGTCTCGAGGTTGGGGCCCTGCACCGCCGCGTAGACGCCCTCCCGGAGCGTGATGCCCCGCTCGCGCGCCACGGCGCGTGCGAGCGCGCGGAGCGCCGCATCGTACGGCGCGCTCATGTCGGGGAAGCGCGGCCCGAGCGCGGCGTCGTTGGGGCCGATCAGCGGGTTGTCCCCGAGCAGGTTGATGTGGTCGGCGATGAGCATCAGGTCGCCCGGCGCCCAGAGCGGGTGCATGCCGCCGCAGGCGTTGCTCACCACGAGCGTCCCGGCGCCGAGCGCCTTGAACACGCGCACCGGGAAGGTGACCTGCTGGAGCGTGTAGCCCTCGTAGCGATGGAAGCGCCCCTGCATGGCCGCGACCCGGCGGCCGCCGAGCGTGCCGAGGAGGAGGCGCCCCGAGTGCGACTCGACCGTCGGGCGCGGGAAGCCGGGGATGCGGTCGTACGGGATCGCCGCCTCCACCTGCATGGCCTGCGCGAGCCCGCCGAGCCCGGTGCCCAGGATGATGCCGACCTCCGGGACGAGGGCCGAGTGCTCGCGCACGGCGCCCTCCGCCGCGGCGATCGCCAGCGGCGTGTGGAGCGCCATGCCGGGCGCGACGTCGAGCGCGCCGGTCGCCCTCACGTCCCCTCGTGGAAGGCGCGCTGCCGCTCGAACGCGGCCACCTCGGCGAGGTGCCGCTCCGCGAGCGCCTTGAGCTGCGCGAGATACCCGAGGCGCGCGCGCTCGAGCTGCTCGAGCTGGAGCTGGACCGAGGCCACCTCGCCGCGCGCCGCCTCCAGCACGCGCGCCGCCTCGGCGCGCGCCTCCTCCACGATCAGGTCGGCCTCGCGCGACGCCTGCTCCTTCATGTCCGCGCGCAGCTGCTGCGCGCTGATGAGCGCCTCGTTCAGCGCACGGTCGCGCTCGCGGAACGCGCGCAGCTGCTCGAGCAGCCCCCGCGCCTTCTCGTCGAGGTCCTGGTTGGCGCGCATCAGGCGCTCCATCTCGTCGGCGACCTGCTCCTTGAACTGGTCCACGCGCGCGCGCTCGTAGCCGCGCATCGCGACCTGGAACTCGTACCGGCGGACATCGACCGCCGTGAGATGGAATGCGTCGTCCTGTTCCAGCGTCATCTCAGCCTCGTGCTCCGAAGAGGACCGTCCCCAGCCGCACCAGTGTGGCGCCTTCCTCGACCGCGACCTCGTAGTCGCCCGACATGCCCATCGACAGCTCCGCCGCCGGCAGGCCCGCCGCCCGCAGCACACCGGCCGCCGCGCGCGCACCCGCGAACACCGCCCGGAGGACCCGCTCCTCCGCATCGAACGGGGCCATCGTCATCACCCCGCGCACCACCAGCTCGGGCATCGCGGCGAGCCGGGCCGCGAGCGCCGGCACCTCCGCCGGCGCGTAGCCGCCCTTGGTGCCCTCACCCGACACGTTCACCTGCACCAGCACCTCGAGCGCGCGCCCCGCCTTCTGCGCGGCGCCCCGCGCCGCCTCCACCAGCCCGTCGCGATCGAGCGAGTGCAGCAGCGCGAACCGCGGGAGCGCCTTCGCCTTGTTCGTCTGCAGGTGGCCGATGAGGTGCCAGCGGATCCCCCCCGCCGTGCACGGGGCGCCCGCGAGCGCATCCATCTTGCCCAACGCCTCCTGCACCTTGTTCTCGCCCACGTCGGTGATGCCGGCGGCCCAGGCGGCTTCCACCGCCTCGGGGCCGTGGGTCTTGGTCACCGCCACCAACCGCACCGCCTGTCCGTGTCCGCCCCGGCGCGCGGCAGCCTCGATGCGCCCACGCGCTTCGGCCACGCGCTCGGGAAGACCCGGAAAATCCATAACACACGAAAATACCGGGGCTTAGGGAGGAGCGGTAGGCTGACGCGTGGAGCGAGGAGCGATGGCGCGGGACCGGAAGGACGGGCGCGGGGCTCGCCGCCGACTACTCGCGCGCCGCGAAGGCCGGCGTCACCCGCGACCGCACCACGCCCGGCAGGCCGTCCGCGTCGCGCTGGAGGGTCCAGACCAGGTCGCCCTCGGCGTCCATCAGCTGCGTCCGCGCGGGGAACGACACGCGTCCCACGAAGCGGCCGTCCGCCTCGAACACCTCGTACGCGGTCGCGCTGCGCCACCGGGCGACCGGGCTGGCGTTCGGGCGCTGCTCGTCGCGCTCCGCCTCGGGGATCGGGGTGGAGGGGAGGGCCACCCCGACCCAGATGCGTCCATCGCGCGTCGTGCGCAGCGCCACGATCGGCGGCTTCGTCTCGGGGAGCGCATCGCCGCGCCAGGTCCAGGACGGGTCGTTGCGGCGCATCGAGATCGTGATCCGCTCGCGGTCCCACGCCAGCTCGTCCGGCGGGACCGGGATCGCCGGCGCGTCGCGCACGATGCGCAACGCGCGGCCGGGGCGGCCCACCTCGATCACGGCGCGGGCGCCGTTCGCGCTCACGAAGTGCCCGTCGCGGTGCCAGGTCCAGAAGTCGCGGGGCGAGTAGCGGGCATACATCTGCGAGCGCCCCCCATTCGCCTCGGCGATGTAGCTGATCGCGCGCGTGCCCAGGTCGGGCGGCAGCTGCGAGTCGCTCACCGCACCGTCGGCGCTCACCCGGACGAGCCCGAGGCGCCCGATCACCTGCGTCGCCGTCGCCGCGGTGAGCGGCTGCACCAGCCGCACCGCCCCGCTCGTGTCCGTGCGCACCTGGTCCTGCGTGTAGAAGCCCGCGGGCACGCGCCACGCCGACTCGTAGTCGCCGTCGGCGGTGAAGAACGACAGCCGTGCATTGGCCAGGTCGGCCACCACCAGACGGCCGTCGCGCAGCACCGCCAGCCCGTTGAACTGCCCGAACTCGCCCGGCCCCGCCCCCTTCCGGCCGATCACGCGGCGCAGGGCACCGTCGGCGCCGAACAGGAAGATCCGCATCGTCGCCTCGTCCGGCACGACCAGCCGCCCCTCAGGCCCGACGGCGAACCCGAACAGCTCACTGAACGACGTCGTGTCCTCGGCGCCCGGCTGGATGCGCAGTTCCTCGGTGAGCGTGCGCATGCGATCCGGCGGCACCTCACCCGCCACGCGTGCCACGACCGTGTCGGCGTTCGTGCTGTCGAAGACGGTCGCGAGCCCGGAGGCGTCCGCCTCGGCGCGCCGTTCGCCCCCGCCACAGGCCGCGGCGACGGTGAGGGTGGCGATGAGCAGGAGGCGGGTCGTCGAAAAGCCGGTGCGGAGCATCATGGGCGACAGGGTTGGTGGAGGGTGAGACACCGTGACCCGAAGGAAGGTGTGGCGCTGCACACGCTGCGTACACCGACCCCAGTAACGCGGAACGGCGACGCGCCACCGCATCGCCGTTCCTCACCTCTCACGTCTCACAGCTCACATCTGCCGTCCTCACGCCGGTCGCGGCTCCGGCCCGGCGAGCGGCGGCAGCACGCGCGCCGGCTCGGCGCGCGGCGTCGCGGCCGCCGGCACGGCGGGCGCCGTCGTGGGCGGATCGACCCGCGGCGGGAGCGCCTCGCCCTTCTCGAGCAGCGCGATGTCCTCGCGCGAGAGCGTCTCGCGCTCGAGCAGCGCGTTCGCGATCCGGTCGAGCAGCTCGCGGTGCGTGGTGAGCGTGTCCATGGCGCGGTTGTACGCCTCGTTGATCACGCGCGCCACCTCGTCGTCCACCTGCTGCGCCGTCCGCTCCGAGACCTGCCGGCGGCTCGTGAGCTCGCGGCCGAGGAAGACCTCCTGCTCGTTGTCGCCCACGAGGATCGGGCCGATCGCGTCGGAGAGGCCCCACTGCGACACGTAGCGCCGGGCGATGCCCGTGGCCTGCTGGATGTCGCTCGCCGCGCCGGTCGTGACGCGGTCGCGGCCGAAGACGATCTCCTCGGCCACGCGCCCGCCATACGCCATCACCAGCCGCGCCTCGAGCTGCTCGCGCGTCACCGACACGCGGTCGTCCTCGGGGAGCGTGAACGCGAGGCCGAGGGCGCGCCCGCGCGGCACGATGGTCACCTTGTGCAGCGGGTCGTTCCCGGCCACGCGGATGGCGCACACGGCATGGCCCGCCTCGTGGAAGGCGGTGAGCCGGCGCTCGTCCTCCTTCATCACGAGCGACTTGCGCTCGGCGCCGAGCATCACGCGGTCCTTCGCGTTCTCGAAGTCGACCATGTAGATGCGGTCATGGTTGTTGCGCGCCGCGAGCAGCGCCGCCTCGTTCACCAGGTTGGCGAGGTCGGCGCCGGCCATGCCGGGCGTGCCGCGCGCCAGCCGGTGGATGTCGACATCCTCCGCGAGCGGCTTGTTGCGCACGTGGACCTTGAGGATCCCCTCGCGGCCGCGGAGGTCCGGCGCGTCGACCACGATCTGGCGGTCGAAGCGGCCCGGGCGCAGCAGCGCGGGGTCGAGCACGTCGGGCCGGTTGGTCGCCGCGATCAGGATCACGCCGTCGTTCGACTCGAAGCCGTCCATCTCCACGAGCAGCTGGTTGAGCGTCTGCTCGCGCTCGTCATGGCCGCCGCCGAGGCCGGCGCCGCGGTGGCGCCCCACCGCGTCGATCTCGTCGATGAAGATGATGCAGGGCGCGTTCGCCTTGCCCTGCTCGAACAGGTCGCGCACGCGCGACGCGCCGACGCCGACGAACATCTCGACGAAGTCGGACCCCGACATCGAGAAGAAGGGCCGCCCCGCCTCGCCCGCGACCGCCTTGGCGAGGAGCGTCTTGCCGGTGCCCGGCGGGCCCACCAGCAGCGCGCCCTTCGGCAGGCGCCCGCCCAGCTTGGTGAACTTCTGCGGGTCCTTCAGGAACTCGATGATCTCGCGCAGCTCGACCTTGGCCTCGTCCGCGCCGGCCACGTCGGCGAAGGTGATCTTGGGCGTGTCGCCCGAGAGCAGCTTCGCCTTGGACTTGCCGAACGAGAACGCCTTGTTCCCCCCGGCCTGCATCTGCCGGAAGAGGAAGATCCAGATGCCGAGGATCAGCACCCACGGCAGCAGCGACACGAGCACCGCGAGCAGGCTCGGCCGCGGCTCCTGGGCCTTGATCTGCACCTGGCGGTCCCGGAGGCGCTTCACCTCCTCCGGGTTGTTCGCGATCGCGAGGCGCGTCTTGAAGTTCTTCACCTCGCGGCCGCGGATCAGGATGCGGTTCTTGAACTCGCCCTGCACCTCCTGCCCGCCGATGATCGTCACGCGCGCGATGTTGTCCGACTCGAGCTGGGCGTCGTAGGTCGAGACCTCGATGTCGACGACCTGCTCCGAGCCCTTCATCGCGAACTGGATGAGGACGATCGGGATGAGGAACGCGATGATCCAGAACGAGAGCGTCCGGGAGAAGCGGCCGAGGCCGCCGGGCTTCTGCGGGGTGTTCGCTGCCATGGGACTCCTTACTGCAGGCTGGCGACGTACGGGACGTGGCGGAAATCCTCCGCATGGTCCAGTCCGTAGCCGACGAGGAACTCGCTGGGGGCATCGAAGCCGGCGAACCGCACCGGGTGATGCAGTTCGGTGGCGATGTGCTTGTGGAGCAGGGCGCAGATCTCGAGCGAGCGCGGCCGCCGCGCGCCGAGGAGCGTGACGAGCTTCTGGAGCGTCCGGCCCGAGTCGACGATGTCCTCCACGAGGAGGATGTGCTTCCCCTCGAGGCGCGTCTCCGGGTCGTACACCAGCCGTACGTCGCCCGAGCTCACGGTGGCGTCACCGTAGCTCGAGGCCACCAGGAAGTCGACGTGCAGCGGGCGCTCGATCTGCCGCACGAGGTCCGCGAGGAAGATGAAGCTCCCCTTGAGGAGCCCGAGGACGAGCAGCTCCCCATCCGGGTACGCGGCCGTGATCTCACGGCCCAGCTCCTGGACGCGGCGGGCGATGGTCTCCTCGGCGAAGGCCACGCGCTTGAGGGCGCGCCCCTTCAGCCGCGGGTCGGCGACTGGTGCGGTCATCAGTCCAATATATAGTCGGGAGCCGCCCCCGTCGTTCCCACCACCACGAAGGTCGAGCGCGTCCGCGAGAGGCGGGCATCTCCCGACAGCGGAATGACTTGCCCCGGCTTCGCGACCGGCGCCCAGGCCGCCGCCCGCTCGATCCCGCGCCGGTCCATCACGACGCCGGCCCGCGCGGCGATCTCGGGCCAAAGGATCGCCCACTCCGCCGCCACGCATCCCGCGAACGGCGCGGCCGGCACCACGACGCTGCCATCCCCCAGCGTGCGCACACCGCAGCCGGTCACGACCGCCGCCAGCGCGTCGCGCCACGCGGCGGAGCGCTCCCCGAGCGACCAGCACCAGTCGGCGAAGCCGGGCGCCGCGCGCTCGAGCGCCGGGAGCAGCTCATGGCGGACGCGGTTCCGCTGGTGCGCGAGCGCCTGGTTGGACGGGTCCTCGACGAAGGGGACGCGGTGCGCCGCGGCCCAGTCGGCGAGCGTCGCGCGCGGCACGCGCACGAACGGGCGCGCGCGCCCCCCGACGAGCATGCCCGCGAGCCCCCGCGGCCCCGCCCCCCGCAGCAGCCGCTGCACGACCGTCTCCACCTGGTCGTCGCGGGTGTGCGCGGTCACCACGGTCGCGTCGAGCTCCGCGGCCCAGGCGTCGAGGAAGCGATGCCGGGCGGCGCGCCACGCGGCTTCGGTCCGCGGACCACCCGCCGCCGCCTCACCCGTCACGGCGGGGAGCAGCAGGGACTCCGCGGTCGCCTCCACGAGCGCCACGGCGCGGCGCGCTGCCGGGCCGGTCCCGTGATCGAAGGTCGCCACTGCCGCGACCTCGTGGGCGCGGGCGCGGGCCATGGCGTGGAGCAGCACCATCGAGTCGCGTCCGCCCGACACCGCCAGCACCCACCGCCCGCGCGGCAGGGCCGCGAGCGCCCCGAGAACCGCCGATTCCCTTTGCGCGTTCACCCGGCTAAGATACCCGCGTCGCCGCCCGCACGGGCCGGCGCCCCACTCGCGAACGCATCGCACGGAGCACTCTCGTGGAACACGCTGCTGGCGGTCCCCTGGGCACCCTCATCGCCGGGCTCGGCATGGGCGCGTACTACATCGGGCTGACGTGGATCAACGTCCTCCTCGGGATCGTGCTCACGCCGTTCTTCATCATCCCGGCCACGTGGGTGATGGACGCGCTGAACAAGCGGAAGCAGGGCGAGGCGGCGCAGGGCTGAACGCCGCGCCGCGCGCGCCCGCGCCCCCCGCGCGAGGGGGGGTACGGGGACGCGACGCCGCGGCGGCAGGGTTCTCG
>CAZPJF010000132.1:0-9023 GCA_964586095.1 uncultured Gemmatimonas sp.
GCGGCTACATCACCGACGAGGAGCTCTGGGCCTGCACCTCCTGCCGCGCCTGCGTGTACGAGTGCCCGGTCTCGATCGACCAGCTCTCGGTGATCAACGACCTGCGCCGCAACCTCGTCCTCGCCGAGTCGCGCTTCCCCGAGGAGATGATGCCCGCCTTCGAGTCGCTCGAGGCGAGCGGCTCCCCGTGGGCCTTCGACCCGGGCGACCGCGCCAAGTGGGCCGAGGGGATGCGGATCCCGACCATGGCCGAGCTCGTCGCGCGCGGCGAGCGCCCCGAGGTGCTCTACTGGGTCGGCTGCATGGGCTCGTTCGACGACCGCGCCAAGCGGACGACGGTCGCCTTCGCGCGGATCCTCCAGGCCGCGGGCGTGCGCTTCGCGATCCTGGGCCAGGAGGAGAAGTGCAATGGCGACCCGGCGCGGCGCATGGGCAACGAGTACCTGTACCAGATGCTCGCCAAGGACAACGTCGAGACGCTGGAGCGCTACGGCGTGCGCACCGTCGTCACGGCCTGCCCGCACTGCTTCCACCAGCTCGGCAGCGAGTACCCGCAGTTCGGGGGCCACTACGAGGTGATCCACCACTCGACGTACATCGAGCGCCTCATGGCCGAGGGACGCGTGCCCATCCGGCAGGACCTGCATGGGCCGGTGCGCACCTTCACGTACCACGACTCCTGCTACCTCGGCCGGTACCACGAGGTCTACGACGCGCCCCGCGAGGCGCTCAAGCGGGCGCTGCCGGTGGTGAACCTCGTCGAGATGCCGCGCAGCCGCGACAAGGGCCTCTGCTGCGGCGCCGGCGGCGGGCGCATGTGGATGGAGGAGAAGGTCGGCAAGCGCATCAACGTCGAGCGCGCGGAGGAGGCGCTCGCCACCCGCGCCGATGCGGTCGCGGTGGCCTGCCCGTTCTGCATGACGATGATGGCCGACGGCGTGAAGGCGCAGGGGGCGGAGGTGCCGGTGTACGACATCGCCGAGGTCGTGGCGCAGCAGCTCGCCTGAGGCACGGCCGATGAGCCAGGTGAACGCCGCCGTCGCGGAGCCGCCGGACCACCCGGACCTCCCGTACAAGCCACCCCTCGCCTACCTGCTCGCGATGGTCGCGGGGATCGGCCTGCACCAGGTGTGGCCCCGGCCCGCGCGTCCGGCGGGATGGACGGCGCTCGGCGTGGGCGTCGTGGCCGCCGCGGTCGCGCTGCTGGTCTGGGCCAAGGTGAGCTTCGACCGCCGGCGCACGCCGCTCGAGCCGTGGAAGGCCACGCGCGCGATCGTCGACGACGGCCCGTTCCGCTGGTCGCGCAACCCGGTCTACATCGCGTTCGCGGCGCTGCAGGTGGGCATCGGCCTCTGGAGCGACGTCGGGTGGGTCGTCGGGCTCGTCGTCGTCCCGGTGGTGATGACCGCGGTGCTCATCGTGCCGCGCGAGGAGCGCTACCTGCGGCGCAAGTTCGGCGCGGCCTACGCGGACTACTGCGCGCGCGTGCGCCGCTGGGTCTGAGCGGCGCCGGCGGCCGCCGCCTCCCGCTCCGCGACCACCGCCACCGCCTGCGACCGCCGCAGCTTCGCGTTCCGCATCACGATCGCCGTCGCCGCCAGCATCCGCTGCTCCTTCGCATCCATCACGAAGACCTGCTCGGCCGTGGCGAGTCCCTGCGACGTGATCGCCGCGACCTCGTCCGGCGTGAGGACCTGGATCGGCGCCTCGGCGGTGCCGGCGAGCTCGCCGCGCAGGCGCTTGCTGGCGCGCCGGATCAGCATCGCCGCGACCACCGCCACGATGATCAGCCCGCCGATCGTCCCGAAGTGCGTGCCAAGGTCAGGCATCGGTCAGCTCGTAGATGGAGATCGAGTGCACCGCGGATCCCTCCGGCGCCGCGGGGACCGTGGGGCGGCGCTCGTGGTGGACGACGCGTGAGGCGAGCCCGCGCAACCGGGCCTCGTCGAGGAATGACGCCAGCGCCACGCGCCCCTGGTCGGCCAGCAGCGCGCGGCCGCCGGGGGCCAGCGTGCGGCGGATCGCCTCGGCCACGAGCGGCGCGTACGGCTTCTCGTACAGCACGTCCGCGGCCAGCACCAACGCGTGGTGGCCGAGGTCCACCGGGAGCGCCCGCCAGTCGACCATCCGGACCGACGGTGCCTCGCCGGTCGCGCGCAGCGCGTTGCGCGCGGTGAAGCGCGTGGCATCCTCGTAGTAGTCGGTCGCGGTCACGGCGTATCCTGCGCGCATCGCGGCGATCGTCACGAGGCCCAGCCCGCAGCCGAGCTCGAGCGCGCGCGGGCGCGCCCCCGGCCCCGTCGCCGCGCGCGGGGCGTCCGCCACCCGCGGATCCACCGGATGCTGCTCGAGGTACTCGGCGAGCACGACCGCGGCCGGCCACAGGTCGGCCCAGTAGGGCAGGCGCTCGTCCGCGGCGAAGTCTGCCTCGCTGATCAGGTCGTCCGCGCTCCGGGGCTTCTCGAGCACGACCCGCCCCGCCGGCAGGTCGACCGGCTGCTCCACGAGCAGGAACCGCCGCTCGAGCGCCGTGAGGTCCGGCGGCAGTGCCGTCAGAGCGCGAACCCCTCGGCGAGGCCGGCGTCCTCGGTCAGCAACAGGGCGTGCAGGCGCTCGCCGGCCGCCACCTCGGCCCGGTCCTCCGGCACCACGAGGAGCGCATTGGCGAGCGACATCGACGTGAGGATCCCGCTGCCCTGCGGCCCCGTGAGCCGCGCCGAGAGCGTGCCGTCCGCGCGCGCCGTGACGATCGCGCGGAGGAAGTGCGTGAGGCGCGCCCCGATCCGCACCGGTTCCTCGAGGGTCACCGCCATCGGGCGCCGGTGCAGGCGCGCATGCCCGAGCATCCGGCGCAGGACGGGCCGCACGAAGAGCTCGAAGGTCACCATCGCCGAGACCGGGTTCCCCGGCAGGCCGATCCACGGCGTGGCGCCCAGCATCCCGAACCCGAGTGGCGCGCCGGGGCGCATCCGGACGCGCCAGAAGTCGAGGGCGCTCTCCATCGCCTCGAGCGCCGCGCGTGTGTGGTCGTGCTCCCCGACGCTCACGCCGGCGGACGTCACGATCAGGTCAGGCGTGGCCGCGCGCGCGTGCTCGAGGAGCGCGCGCATCGCCTCGAGCGAGTCCGCCGCATGCCCGAGGCCGATCGGCTCGCCACCCGCCGAGCGGACCAGCGCGTCGAGCGTGTACGCGTTCGAGCTCACGATCTTCCGGCCGGCGCGCACCTCGTCGAATCGGTCGAGGTCCACGAGTTCGTCCCCCGAGCCCAGGATCGCGACGCGCGGCCGGCGGTGGACCGCCACGGCCGCCTCCCCGATCGACGCGAGGATGCCGACCTGTGCGGCGCCGATCGGGATCCCGGCCGGGAGCGCCACGGCGCCCGCATGCAGGTCCTCGCCGCGCAGGCGGATGTTCTTCCCCGCGTCGCGGTCCTTGAGGACCCGCACGCGCGCCAGGCCACCGTCGGTGTCCTCCACCCGCACGACCGTGTCCGCACCCTCCGGCAACGGCGCGCCGGTCATGATCCGCGTCGCCTCGCCGGACCCGAGCGCCCGCGTCGGGAAGGCGCCCGCGGCGACCGACTCGATCACCGGCAACTCCACCGGGGCGCCCTCGCTCGCGCCGAGCACGTCCGCCCCGCGCACGGCGTACCCGTCCATCGCCGAGTTGGTCCAGTGCGGCAGCGTGATCGGCGACCGCACGTCCTCGGCGAGCACGCGGCCGAGCGCCTCGCGCAGCGGGACGCGCTCGGCCGAAAGCGGCGCCACGCGCGCGAGGATGCGCTGCACGGCATCGGCCACCGACTGCATCAGGGCGCCCCGAGCGTCGCGCCGGCCAGGTGCGCCAGGAGCGCGTCCTGCACGCGCTCCACCTCGCGGTTGGGCACCACGTGGTTGTTCGCGACCATCGAGAAGAGCAGGAGCCGCCCATCGGCCGTCGTGACGTAGCCGGAGAGCGCGCGGGCCTTGTCGATGGTGCCCGTCTTGGCGTGCACGTTCCCCTCGGCCGGCGTGCCCCTCATCCGCGAGCGGATGGTGCCGTCCACGCCGCCCACCGGGAGCGCGTCGTAGAAGGTGCGGAACTCGGCGTGCCGGCGCATGGCGTCGAGCACCCGCACGATCGTCTCGGGCGACACGTAGTTGTGCCGCGAGAGCCCGCTCCCGTCGCGCACCGCGAACCCGGCGCTGTCGGCGCCCCAGGCGAGGAGCTGCCGCTCCACCACGCGGCGGCCGCTGTCGGCCGAGCCCTCGCCCAGGCGCACGCGGCCGAGCGTCTTGAGGAGGATCTCGCCGATCTGGTTCTGCGACGGCTTCTCGAATCGCGGCAGGATGTCGCGCAGCGGCGGCGAACGGCGCGACGCGAGCGTCACCAGCCCGCTCGTGTCGGCCACGACGTCGGGCTCCACTCCGCCGCGCACCGTGATGCCGCGCTCGGCGAGCGCCTCCGCGAACGCGTCGAGCCATGCCGCCGAGGAGTGGCGCAGCGCGACCTCGACGGTCACGGAGTCCGTGGGCCGCACCTCGCCCGCGAGCGAGAGCGTCGGGCGTGACCCGCGGACGTCGCCGCTCCACTGCACCCGCGACCGGATCTGGCAGCAGCTGCCGCCGGTGGTGACGTCGACACGGCCGATCCGCGGCACCGTGCGGGCCGGGGCCGTGCGCACGGTGACCGGCGCGCCGGCCACCGCGCCGCCCACCACCGTGACGCGCGCGTAGCCTTCGTTGAAGAAGAGCTCGTCGATCGGCGCCGAATAGCCGTAGTCGAGGTCGTCCCAGGCCCAGCCGAACCCGAGGGACGAGTCGGGGAACGCATCGACGCCGCGGATCAGGCGCCCCGTGACCTCGCGCACGCCGCGCGCCGCGAGCGAGTCGGCGAGTGCGCGCAGCGGGGCCATCGCGTCGCCGCCGGCGAGCGAATCGCTGTAGCTGGGGTCGCCGTCGCCGATCACGGCGAGGTCGCCCGTGAGGATCCCGTGGATGGGGTAGGCGCCGCCCAACACCCGCGTCTCGAACGTGAAGTCCGCGCCGAGCTGCGCGAGCGCGGTCGCGCCGGTCAGGAGCTTCTGATTCGAGGCCGGCATGAAGAGCTTTCCCGCGTTGCGCGAGAGGAGCGTGTCCCCCGCCAGCGGGTCGACCACCAGCACGCCCCAGTGCGCCGAACGGAACATCGGGTGCTCGAGGAGCGAGTCGGCGAGCGCGCGGAACGCGGCGACGGCGGGGCGGGGCGCCCGCGCGCCGCTCCCGCCGGCACCGGGTGACGAGGTCGAGACCACCGTCGGCGCAGCGGCGGCCGGCGTCGCCGCGGGCGAGGGAGCGGTGCCCAGCGGCGCGCGGCATGCGGCCGACGCGAGCAGGCTGAGCCCGAGCGCGGCGCGTCGCGAGATCCATCCGGTCATCGGGTGCACGATCGTCATGAGGAGAGGGGGGAGAGGTACTCGCGCTCGACCCAGTCCGCGAGCGTGTCGAGCCAGCCGTCGGCTCGGAGGTCGAACACCGGCCCGTCGAAGCCATCCACCGGACGGTCGCTCACGAACGCCCGCCATGAGGCGGCGTTCGCCGGCCGCTCGGACCAGAGCGACGCCGCGGCGTCGCCGCCGCGCAGGACCTCCAGCTTCGGCAGTGCGCTCGCCTTGAACCCCTCGCAGAGCACCAGTTCCGCGTCGGCGAGGTAGCGGGCCGCGATCTCCTCCGGTTCGAGCTCGCGGTCCCAGCGCATCACCAGCGCGAACTTGTCCGGCGACGCCATCGCCACGCGCTCGGCGTTCCCCTCATGATAGTGGCGATAGGTGTCGGTCGACGCGGGATCGAGGTTGAACGTGTGCGAGCCGTGCTTGAGCGTCATCACGCGGCGGCCGCGGCGCGTGAGCTCCGCGCTCAGGCGCACCGTCAGGGTGGTCTTCCCCACGTGCTTGCGCCCGACGATCGCGAGCAGGGGCGGTCCGTCAGGCATGCTGGGCCTCCGCCCACGCCAGCTCCTCGGGCGTGTTCACGTTCGCGAACAGCCGGACGGGGTCGCCGAAGCGCTGGACCTCGTCGAGCGGCATCCGCAGCGTGTGCACCGCGTCGTGGAAGGCGATCACGCGGCGGTCGCCCGCGTCGAGCGCCGCCGTCACGGCCGGCAGGCAGCGTGCGCCGTACCAGGCGCAGAGCGGTTCCACGCCGCGCCGTGAGCCGTCGCTCTCGGGCAGCACCGCGTCGGCGCCGGCCGCCTCGCCCCGCAGGCGCAGCGTGCCCAGCAGCGCCCCGCTCACGAACGGCATGTCCCACGCCACGAGGAGGATGTCGGTGCCCGCGTGCGCGAGCGCCGCGTGGAGGCCGCCCAGCGCGCCCTCGCCGGGCCGCAGGTCGCGCTCGGTGCGCACGCCGGGCAGCCACGACGGCGCGCCAGGGTCGTTCGCGACGAGCAGGAGGTCCTCGGTGACCGCGCGCAAGGCGCCCGCCACGCGATCGATGATCCGGCGCCCGCCGATCCGCTCGAGCCCCTTGGCGCGCCCGCCGTAGCGCGTCGCGCCTCCCCCGGCGAGGATCACGCCGGTGCAGCGCATGGACCCGTCGGCCCCCGTCACGGCGCCCACACCTGCGGGGCGCCCGAGACCGCGCGTCCCACGAGCACCATCCCGGCCGCGCGCGCGATCTCCACCGCGATCGTGCTCGGCACGCTCGGTGTGGCCACCACCGCCACGCGCGCGCGCGCCGCCTTGAAGGCGAGCTCCCCGGAGATGCGGCCCGTCACGAGCAGGATCAGGTCGTCCGGCCGCTCGCCGGCCAGGATCCGCTGCCCGAGCACCTTGTCCACCGCGTTGTGCCGCCCGATGTCCTCCGCGTGCGCGAGGAGCGTGGTCCCGTCGGTGAGTGCGGCCGCGTGGATGCCGCCGGTGGACGCGTAGCGCTCGCCGCGCGCGAAGAGCTCCTTGAAGAGCAGCCGCGTGCGGGCGAGGTCCGGGACCGGCGGCCGTTCCGTGCGCCGCGGCACCTGGCTCAGCGAGCCGAGGATGGTCGTCACGGCGCCGCACCCCGACGCGAGCACGCGCCGCCGCTCCTGTCCTTCGACGGTCTGGTACCGCTCGGCGGGCACCGTCACCCAGAAGCCCGGCTCCTTCGCGCACGGCCGCATCGACAGCAGGTCGGCCCGGGAGTCGATGTAGCCTTCGCCGAAGCACCAGCCGGCCACGAGCGCCGGGAGCTGGTCGGGCGTGCACATCCACGTGACGGCCGGCTCGCCGTTCACCTCGAGCCAGACGGGCACCTCGTCCACCGCGTCGAGCTGCGGCGTGCCGTCCGGCGGCGTCGTCATGTCGGCTCCACTTCGGACCAGAGGCCCGGCTCCTCGGCGACGCGCACCCGGAGCACACGCACCGCCGGCCCGAGTCCCTCCTGCACCGCGCGCGCCACCCACCACGCCAGGTTCTCCGACGTCGGGATGAGCCGGCCCTCGGCGAACTCGGGCACGTCGAGCACGAGGTTGCGGTGGTCGAGTGCGTCGACCACGCGCGCGCGGAGGACCGCGTCGAGCGCGCCGAGGTCGGCGCAGAACCCGGTGAGCGGGTCGATCGGCCCGCCCACGGTGACGTCGCACGTGTAGGTGTGCCCGTGCCAGTTCGGCCGCGCGCAGGCGCCGAACGTGGCGGCGTTGCGCGCGTCGTCCCACTCGGGCCGGCGATAGCGATGCGCCGCCGAGAAGGTCACCCGTCGCGTGAGCGTCGCGCGCGCGGCCATCGTCAGCGGAAGAAGAACCGCGTCATGCCCACCGAGAGGAGGGCGTTCCCCTGCCAGGGCCCCAGCGGGCCCTCCGGGAGGATCGCGTTCGCGTTCCCCGAGTAGTCGTCGGGATACGAGTACTTCCAGAAGAAGTGCGTGAGGTCGGCATGCAGCTCCCACTCGCGGCCGGTGACCACGCGCGCGCCCACGCCGTACGAGATCGTGAAGCGGTTGCCGAAGCGGTAGCCGCCCGGGTCGAACCGCGAGGTCCCGCCATAGGCCCACCCCAGCGCGCCGTGCACCTGCGGCACCACGCGATGCCAGCTCTTGTTGCCGGTGAGGTTGAGGCCGAAGCCGCCCTCCAGCATCGCGAGCGGCCGGCGCGAGGTGAGGATGTTGCGCAGCGGGCCCGCGAGGATCGGGTCCTTCACCGTGCGCTCGAGCCGCGGGGCGTAGGTGGCACGCGCCTGCAGCCAGAGCGGCCCGGTGAGCAGCACCTCGTACCGCGCGCTCAGCTGGAGCCCGGTGCGCGGCCCCACGCCGGCGGGGTCGCCTCCCGGGGCCACCGAGCCCACGGCGAGGGTGAGGCCCTGCTTGCCGCGCAGGTCCTCGAAGGGACTCGCGGCGGGCGTGAAGCCCACCTGGGCCGCGAGCGGCGCCGAGAGCAGCACGGCGAGCGCCGCGGTGAGCAGGAGGCCGAGGGGGGTGCCGCAAATCCGGAAGGTCACGCAGTGGCTCCAAGTCGCAGGTCGCGGCCCGTCATCTCGCGCGGCGATCCCACGCCGAGCATCGCGAGGATCGTTGGGCCGATGTCGCAGAGCGCGCCGCCCGAGCGCAGCGCGGTCGCCGTGCCGTCCTCCACCAGGACGAGCGGCACGGGGTTCGTCGTATGGGCCGTGTGCGGCCCGCCCGTCGCCGGGTCGATCATCATCTCGCAGTTGCCGTGGTCGGCCGTGATCAGCAGCCGGGTCCCGGTCCGCTCCGCCGCCGCGACGATCCGCGTGAGCTGCTCGTCGACGACCTCGCAGGCCCGGATGGTCGCGGCGAGGTTGCCGCTGTGGCCCACCATGTCGCCGTTGGCGTAGTTGCAGAGCGTGAACTCGTGCGTGCGCCCCTCGATCGCCTTCACCAGCACGTCGGTGATGCCGGGCGCGCTCATCTCGGGCATCAGGTCGTACGTCGCCACCTTCTGGCTCGCCACGAGGATCCGCTCCTCGCCCGCGTACGGGACCTCGTTGCCGCCGTTGAAGAAATACGTCACGTGCGGGTACTTCTCCGTCTCCGCGGTGCGCAGCGAGCTCATGCCGTGGTCCTGCAGCACCTCGG
>CAZPJF010000133.1:0-8997 GCA_964586095.1 uncultured Gemmatimonas sp.
GGGACGCACGCCGCGCCGGCGAGCGCGATGCCCCACGCCGCACAGGTGCGGCGCACGCGGCTGCCGCGAAGCGCCTGCGCCGACCGCCCGCCCCCCGCGCGCCGGCCCACGCGCGTCCTCACCGCCCGAGCGCGGCGCGCAACTCGCTCGCGATGGTCAGCGGATCGAACGGCTTGGTGAGGCAGGCGAGCGCCCCGACCTCGAGCGCCGAGTCCTGCTCCCCGCGCTGCGCGCGCGCGGTGAGGAACACCACGGGGAGGTGCGCCGTGGCCGGGTCGGCCTTGAGGCGGCGGCAGGTCTCGTACCCGTCCATCTCCGGCATCATCGCGTCGAGCAGGATCGCGTCGACGTTCCCCTGCCGCGCGCGCGCCAGCAGTTCGGCCCCGGACGGGAAGAACTCGGTCTCGAGGTCGGGCTCCAGCGAGAGCGAGAGCTCGAGGATCGTCCGGATGTCCGGCTCGTCGTCGGCGCAGAGGATTCGCATCGCCATGGAATGTGTCGGGCGCGCGGGGGGCCGCGCAACGCGCGTGCGGGCGCCCTCGCGTGTCGGGAGGGACCCGCGCGCGCGGACGCACTGTCGCGCGTCCCTCGCCCGGGCGATCTTTCGCACCCGAGCTCCCGCCTCCGCCGCGGCGATCCCTCCCGCTCCCCCCGCCGATCCGCGGGCCGCCCTCGCCTTCCTCGCCCGATGAAGCAACCCGCCGAGCTGCAGGAGGTCCTCGCGAAGCTGCGGCAGCGCTTCGCGGCGCAGGCGGGGAACACGCTCTCGGCGTTCGCGACCATCGCCGACCAGCTGCAGCGGGCCCCGACGGCACCGGAGGTCGTCGAGGCGCTCCGGCGCGAGCTGCACCGCGTGCACGGGACGGCGGGCAGCTACGGGTTCCACGAGGCGAGCCGGCTCGCCGCCGCGATGGAGCTCGTGGCGGCGCGCTGGCTCGGCGACCCGACCCGCGACCGCGAGCGGCGCGGCACCATCGTCCACCAGTTCGTGCGCGCACTGGGCACCGCGTTCAGCGAGTCGCCCACCGGCACCGACGCGACGCTGGCGAACCGCCTCCTGCTGGTGGACCTCGACGACGAGGTGGCCGGCCCGCTGATCGCGGAGGCGGTGCACCGCGGGCACTTCGTGGAGCGCGTGCCCGCCGCCGGCGTGGAGGCGATCCTCGACCAGCAGCTGCCGCAGGTGGTCATCGCCTCGGCGCGCGTCCCGCTCACGGTGCCCGAGGGGGTGCCGACGATCCTCCTGCAGGGGAGCGACGGCGTGGTCGCGACGCACGGCGCGCGTACGCGCGTGCTCGACCTCGAGAGCGACGCGCGCGAGATCCTGCAGGTGGCCGAGTCGATGGCGACGCACACCGGCATGGCGGGCGCGACGCTGCTGGTGGTGGACGATGACCCGGCGATGCTCGCCGTGATCCGCGCGATCGGCGAGGCCGACGGCATGTACGTCGCCACCGCCGGCTCGGCGGCGCAGCTGGTGGAGCGGCTCGAGGCCGACCGGCCGGCGCTGCTGATCCTGGACGCGAACATGCCCGAGGTCGACGGGGTCGCGGCCACGCGGCGCGTGCGGGGCGACCGGCGGTTCGCCGAGCTGCCGATCGTGCTCATCTCGGCGTCGCTCGATGCGGAGCAGCGGGCGGCGGCCTTCTCGGCGGGCGTCGACGACTTCCAGCCGAAGCCGGTGGTCCCGGCGGAGCTCACGCGGCGCATCGCGCGGCTGCTCGAGCTGCGCCGCCAGCGGCAGGTCGCGCGCGGCATCCATCCCGCGACGTCGCTCTGGCTCCCCGAGCGCACGCTGCGCGCCTTCGACGACGCGCTCTCGCTCGCCGCGCAGGAGGGGCGCGTGATGACGCTGGCCGTCCTGCGGCCGCTCGTGCCGCCCGAGGGGCTGCCGCGCGCGGCGCAGTGGCATCGCGAGTGCGCGCTGCTCGCCGCGGCGTTCTCGGTGGATGGCGCCCGGTGCGGCTTCCTCGACGAGACCGCGCTCGGCGTGCTCTTCCCGATGGTCGCGCTGCAGGCGGCGGCGCGGGTCGAGCCGTTCGCCGAGGCGGCGGAGCGCGAGCGGATCGCCTGGTGCGCGGGGCTCATCGAGCAGCGGCCGGGGGGCGACCCCGGGGCGCGCACCATGCTCCACCTGGCCGAGGAGGCGTGGCAGGCGGCGCGCGAGGTGCCCTCCCACGTGCACCGCTGGGACACCGCCGACGCCGGCATCGCGCCCGACGTGGTGGTGGTGGAGGACGACCCCGCGCTCGCCGACCTCGTGGGATACGCCCTCGCGTCGCGCGGGCTCACCTTCCAGCACTTCCGCACCGGACCCGAGGCGCTCGAGGGGCTGCTCGCGATGCGCGTGCGAGGGCGGCGGCCGGTGCTGCTGATGGACGTGGACCTGCCGGGGCTCGACGGCTTCTCGCTGTTCGAGCGGCTGCGCGTAGAGCGGCCCGGGCTCTTCCGCGTGGTGTTCATCTCGGTGCACGCGTCGGAGGGCGACCAGCTGCGGGCGCTGCGTGCCGGCGCGCTCGACTACCTCGCCAAGCCGGTGAGCCTCCGCGTGCTGATGGCCAAGATCGCCGTCTGGCGCGCGCAGGACGGCACGGCGTGATCGGGTCGGTCGTCCTCCTCGTCATCGCGGTCGCGCAGGCGGCCTTCCTCGTCCTGCTGCTCGTCTTCCTGGTGGTGCGGCGGGCGTACGACCGGCGGCAGCGGGCGGCCTTCGTGGCGGGGCGCGGCGAGCTCGCGATCCCGCTGCGCGCGTGGCTCGTGGGCGGCGCGCACCCCGAGCCGGTGGTGCAGGTGCTGCGGCGGATGCCGCGCGGCACGGCGGTCGGCTACCTCGCGCTGCTCGCTCGGCAGACGATCCCGGCGGCGAACCGCGACGAGATCGCGGTCGCGCTCCGCGGCGAGCCCTGGGTCACGGCGGCGGTGCGCCAGGCGCGGTCGCGCTTCTGGTGGCACCGGCTCGAGGCGGCGCGCGCGCTCTCGCTCACCGCGGAGGCGCGCGACCGGGGCACCGTGCTCGCGCTCTTCAACGACCGGCACCCGGCGGTGCAGATCGCGGCGGCCGCGGCGCTCCCGCGCGTCGCCGACGCCGCGCTGGTGGGCGAGGTGCTCGACCGGCTCGACGAGCTGCCCAAGGTGGTGCGGCACTACGTGACCGTGGTGCTGCGCGGCGCGCGCACCCTGGTGGGCCCCGCGCTCGCCGAGCGGATCGCCGCGGGGCAGGCGCTCGCGCCGCTGGCCGCGTGGGTCGAGCTGGCCGACGCGATCGACGACCCGTCGGCGGTCACCGCCGCGATGCGCCGCGCCGACCATCCCGCGGCGGCGGTGCGCCGGACGATCGCGCGGACGCTGCGGCGCCGGCCGGGTCCCGAGACGGAGGCGGTGCTCGTGACGCTGCTGCGCGACCCGGATCCGACGGTGCGCGCCGCCGCGGCGCGCACGCTCGGCGAGCTCGGCAGCCGGAGCGCCGTGCCCGACCTCGAGCCCGTGCTGAGCGACCCGATCTGGGTGGTGCGGGTCCGGGCCGCGGTGTCGCTGGCGCAGCTGGGCGAGCGGGGGCGCGCGGCGCTCCGCGCCGCGCGCATCGGCGACGACCGCTTCGCCCGCGACATGGCCATGATGGTCACCGGCCTCACCGACGGCGCCATCCTCGAGATGGGCGACGCGTGACCCTCCCCGAACCGGTGATGGCCGTCATCCGCACCATCCTCTGGTGGGGCGACCATGGCGCGCTCGCGTACTTCCTCTTCCTCAACAGCGCCTACGCCGTCCTGCTGCTGCTCTCGATCCCCGAGCTCTGGCGCCACTGGCGGCTCGCCGCCGACGAGCACCTGCAGCGGCTCCTCGCCACCGAGGCGCTCCCGCCGCTCTCGCTCCTCGTGCCGGCGTACAACGAGGAGGTCACGATCAGCTCGAGCCTCCTCTCCTTCCTCACCCTCGAGTATCCGCACCTCGAGGTGGTGGTGGTGAACGACGGCTCGCCCGACCGCACCATGGACGTGCTGCTGCGCGAGTTCGACCTGTACCAGGTCCCGCCGGCGTTCGCCGTGGCGGTGCCCACGCAACCGGTGCGCGCGTACTACCGGTCGCGGCGCCACTCGCGGCTGCTCGTGATCGACAAGGAGAACGGCGGCAAGGCCGACGCGCTCAACGCCGCCATGAACGCCGCCCGGCACCCCTTCGTCGTCGCGGTCGACGCCGACACGGTCATCGAGCCCGACGCGCTGCTGCGCCTCGCGCGGCCGTTCCTCCTCTCGACCAACGTCGCGGCGGTCGGCGGCACCATCCGCGTCGCCAACAACTGCACCGTGGAGTTCGGCCGCGTCACCGACGCGCGCGTCGACCCGCGCTGGCTCCCCGGCTGCCAGGTGGTGGAGTACCTGCGCGCGTTCCTGTTCGGCCGCATGGGGTGGAACCTGCTGGGCGGCAACCTCATCATCTCCGGCGCGTTCGGCCTCTTCCGCAAGGAGTACCTGCGCGCGATCGGCGGGTACCGCACGGGGAACGTCACCGAGGACATGGACCTCGTGGTGCGGCTGCACCGCTACCTCCGCGAGAACCGGATCGACGCGCAGCTCCCGTTCATCCCGGACCCCGTCGCGTGGACCGAGGTGCCGTCGACCGTGCGCGTGCTCGCGCGGCAGCGCGAACGGTGGCATCGCGGGCTCATCGCCACGCTCTGGGAGCACCGGGTGATGCTCTTCAACCCCCGGTACGGGCGCATCGGGATGCTCGCGATGCCGTTCTACGTCTTCGGCGAGATGCTCGCGCCCGCGGTCGAGCTCTTCGGCTGGATCGCGCTCGCGCTCGGGATCCTCGTCGGCGTCGTGGACCGCGACTTCGCGCTGCTCTTCCTCGGCGTCGCGGTCGGGTACGGGATGCTCCTCTCGCTCTGGGCGATCGTGCTCGAGGAGCTGAGCTTCCGGAAGTACCGCCGGCGCAGCGACTTCTGGCGGCTGCTGGGCTTCGCCATCATCGAGGGGCTCGGCTACCGCCAGCTCACGGTGCTCTTCCGGCTCCGCGGCTACTGGAACTTCTTCAAGGGCGTCGAGAGCTGGGGCCGCATGCCGCGCGAGGGGATCGGGCGCGCGGGCTGAGCGGTCGCGCCCTCACCGCCGCACCGCGAGCTCGTGCCGGAGCCGCTCGAACAGGATCGCCTCGGAGTCGCGCGTCTTCACGTAGACGTCCGCCGCGCGGATCCCCGCCGTCCGCAGCGCCTCGGGGCTGTGCTCGAACGCCGAGAAGACGAACACCGGCAGCCGCCGCCAGTCGGGCGACGCGCGGATCCGCTGCGCGAGCGTGAAGCCGTCCATCCCGGGGAGGCCGGGGTCGAGGATCACCGCATGCACCGGCTCGCGCGCGAGCGCCTCGAGCGCCGCCTCGGCGCTCGCCACCGGCACCGCCCGCGCGATCGGCTCCACGAGCGCGACCAGCACGTCGCGCATCGGCGCGTCGTCCTCCACGATCAGCACGGCGCGCCGTGCGTCCTCGGCGGGCACCGGCTCGGCCGGCGCGGCCGGCGTCACGGTCGCCGGCAGCGTGAACCAGAACACCGTGCCGCCCCCCTCCGCGGGTTCGAAGCCGATCCGCCCGCCGTGCAGCTCCACGATGGTGCGCGCGATGTTGAGGCCGAGCCCGGTGCCGCCGCTCTTGCGCGACTCGGCGCCGCCCGCCTGCTGGAAGCGCCCGAAGATCCGCGCCGCGAACTCCTCCGGGATGCCGGGCCGTGGTCGCGCACGCGCACCGTCACCGTCTGCCCCGACGGGTGCAGCGAGACGTCCACCGACGACCCCTTGGGCGAGAATTTCGCGGCGTTCGAGACGAGGTTCGTCAGCACCTGGATGATGCGGTCGGCGTCGCCGACGAAGGCGGCATCCGCGTCCGCGGCGCCGGTGAGCGCCACGCGCACGCCATGCTCGCGCGCGAACCCCTCGAGCCCCGCCAGCGCGCCCTCGACGAGCGGGCGCAGGCGGAGCGCGTCGCGGCGGACGCTCATCTGCCCGGCGTCCATCTTCTCGATGTCGAGGATGTCGTTGATCAGCCGGATGAGCCGCTCGGTGTTGGTCATGGCGATGCGCAGCAGCTCCTGGCCGCGCCCCGGGATCTCGCCCACCTTGCCGCCGAGCATCAGGCCGAGCGCGCCGCGCATGGACGTGAGCGGCGTGCGCAGCTCGTGGCTCACGGTGCTGACGAAGTCGCGCTTGAGCCGCTCGAGCTCCTTGAGCTGCACGATGTCGTCCTGCAGCTGCCGCTCGCGGCGCTCGATGCTCGCCGCGAGGCGGTCGAAGGTGACGGCGAGCACCGCCATCTCGCGGTTGGGCGCCTTGTGCGCGTCGGGGAGCCGCGCGGCGGCGTAGTGGCCGGCCTCGAGCGCGTCCGCCGCCCGCACCACCTGCCCGAGCTCGCGGGCCACGAGGCGCATGAGGAGCGTGAGCAGGAGCATGAGCACGGCGAGCGCGCCGGCCGACGTGAGGAACGAGAGGAGCTCGTCGCGCGAGGCGGCCTCGTCGGCGAGCGCCTCGACGTCCGCGGCCCCGGCGCGCAGCTCGCGCAGGAGCTGGTCGTGCGCGACGGCCGCGGCGTCCATGAGGCGCGCCCCGCGCGCGACCCCGGCCTCGCCCGGCCCGCCGGGCGCGAAGGCGCCGAGGCCGCGCGCGCGCCGGAGCGCCACGTTCGCGGTGAACGCCGAGTCCTCCCAGCGCGCCGCACGGGTCCGCACCGAGTCGAGCTGCGCCCGCACCTCGGCGTTCGTCTCCGTGCCGAGCAGCCGGCCGACCCCGACGAGGAAGGCCAGGCGCGCGCGCGCGAAGTCGGCGAGCTGCTCCTCGTCGCCGGTGAGCAGGAAGCCGCGGTGCGCCCGCGACATCTGCTGCAGGGCCGTGCCGACGCGCGCCGCCGTGACCTCGGCGCGCTGCCACTGCGCCAGCCGGGCGTTCCGCTCGCGCACCGCCGCCAGCTGCGCCTCGTCCGACGCCCGTTTCGCGAGGAACCACCCCAGTCCCACGAGCATCCCGAGCACGAGCAGCTGGGCGGTGAAGGGGAGCGCGCGCCACAGGGCGACGGGGCGGAGGCGCGGGCGGGCGGGGTCGAAGGCGGGGACGGCCATGTCCAGAGGACGAATCCGCACCGGGGCAGGGCACGGTGGTAGATTGGGGCACGGCCCCCTGCCACTCCCGCCTCCTCACGCCGATGCCCGCCACGCCGCTCCACGCCCTGCACGCCGCCGGCCAGTCGATCTGGCTCGACTACATCGACCGCACCATGCTCCTCGACGGGGAGCTCCCGCGCCGGATCCGCGACGATGCCCTCACGGGCATGACCTCCAACCCGACCATCTTCGAGAAGGCCCTCGCCACCGGCACCGCGTACGATGCGCAGCTCGCCGCGGCCCCGCGCGACCTGGGCGCGTGGGAGCGCTTCGAGCTCGTGGAGACCGAGGACGTGCGCACCGCGTGCGACGCCTTCGCCGGCGTCTACCGCGACTCGCGGAAGCTCGACGGCTACGTCTCGATCGAGGTCTCCCCGGGCTCGGCGCACGACGCGCAGGCGACCATCGAGGAGGCGCACCGGCTCTGGAAGACGGTCGCGCGCCCGAACGTCATGATCAAGGTCCCGGGCACGGCGGCCGGCTGCGTCGCGCTCCGCCGCCTCATCGCCGACGGGCTCAACGTGAACGTCACGCTGCTCTTCGCGGTGGAGGCGCATGCGCGGGTGATCGACGCCTACCTCGCCGGCCTCGAGGACCGCGCCGCCGCCGGCGGCGACCTCGCGCACGTCGCCTCGGTGGCGTCGTTCTTCGTGAGCCGCGTCGACAACGCCATCGACGCCACGCTCGAGAAGCTCGCCGCCGCGGGGACCATCACCGGCGAGCGCCTCGCCGCGCTCCGGGGCCGGGCGGCGGTGGCCAACGCCCGGCGCGCCTACCGCCTCTTCCGCGAGCGCTTCAGCGGCCCGCGCTGGGCGGCGCTCGCCGCCAAGGGCGCGCAGCTCCAGCGGCCGCTCTGGGCGAGCACGAGCACCAAGAACCCGGCCTACCGCGACGTGCTCTACGTGGAGCAGCTCATCGGCCCCGACACGGTGAACACCATGCCGCCGGTGACGCTCGAGGCGTTCCGCGACCACGGCGTAACCGCCCGCACGGTCGACACCGGCCTCGCCGAGGCCGATGCGCTCTTCGGCGAGCTCGCCGCGCTCGGCATCCGGCTGGACGCGGTGACCGACCAACTGCTCGTGGAGGGGCTCGCGTCGTTCCAGAAGTCGTTCGACACCCTCCTCGCCGGGATCGAGCGCAAGACCGCCGCCCTCGCCGCCACCTGACCCGCCCCGCATGCCCGAACGTCGCGACATCACGAAGATCGTCTGCACCATCGGCCCGGCGTCGGCGAACCCGGACATCATCCGCAAGCTGATGCTCGCCGGGATGAACGTGGCCCGGCTCAACTTCTCGCACGGCCGGCACGAGGACCACGCGCGCACGGTCGCCAACATCCGCGGCATCGCCGAGGACCTCCGGCGACCGGTCGCGATCCTCGGGGACCTGCAGGGTCCGCGCATCCGGATCGGCGCGCTCCCCGAGGCGCGGACCATCACCGAGGGCGAGGCGCTGGTGCTCTGCCCGGAGGAGGAGGCGCGCCCCGGCGAGGTCCCGGTCACCTACGACGACATCGCGCGGGACGTGCGGCAGGGCGGCACGATCCTCGTCGACGACGGCCTCCTCGCGCTGCAGGTGACGGGCGTCGACGGCCCGCGCGTCGCGGTGCGGGTCCGCTACGGGGGACTCCTCAAGTCCAACAAGGGGATGAACCTCCCCGGCATCGACGTCTCCGCGCCCTCGCTCACCGAGAAGGACCGCGCCGACATCCCCTTCGCCATCGAGCACGACCTCGACTACCTCGCGCTCTCGTTCGTGCGGCGGCCGGAGGACATCCTCGAGCTGCGCGCGCTGCTCCCCAAGGGGATGCTGATCGTCGCGAAGATCGAGAAGGACTCCGCGCTCGACCG
>CAZPJF010000134.1:0-8951 GCA_964586095.1 uncultured Gemmatimonas sp.
GTGCCGGTGACGCCGCCGCCGAGGCGGCCGCGGCGGACGAGCACGGCCGCGCCGCGGCGCCGATCGGCGCGATCGGCGGCGGCGCGGACGCGGCGCGCTCGACGCGCCCCGGGGCGCTGGTGGTCGGCATCGTGCTGGCCATCCCGCCGGTGCTGGTCGTGTCGGCCCTGCTGGCATCGGCCGACTCGATCTTCGCCGAGATGCTCGACGCGCTCGCGCGCACCGTGGGCGAACACGCGCTGGAGCACCTCCTGGTGACGACGGTGCTCTCGTGGCTGGCGGCGGGGTGGCTCGCGGGCGCGCTGGGCCGGCCGAGCGCGATCGGGATCCCGCGCGTGCCGCGGCCGACGGTGCCGTTCGTGACGGTCGGCGTGGGGCTCTACGCGCTGGTGGTGCTGCTGGCGCTCTTCCTCGGTGCGCAGTCCCGCGTGCTCTTCGGCGGCGAGGCGTACCTGCTCGCGACGGCGGGGCTGACGCGGGCCGAGTACGCGCGACAGGGCTTCTTCCAGCTCGCGGTCGCGAGCGGCGTGGTGCTCGCCACGCTGATCGCCGCGGAGTGGGCGCTCCCCGAGGGGGATGCGGGGGCGCGCCGGCGGTATCGCGCGGTGGGCACGATGCTCGTCGCGCTCGTGGCCGGCCTGCTCGCGTCGGCGGTGGGCCGCATGCTGCTCTACGTCCAGGCGTTCGGGCTGACGGAGGACCGCGTGATGGCCATCGCGCTCATGGCATGGGTCGTGGCGCTGCTGGCGACGTTCACGCTCACCACGCTGCGCGCGCGGGCGGCGCGCTTCGCGCCGGCGATGCTGGTGGTGACCGCGGCCTGGGTGGCGACGGTGCACGTGGCGAACCTCGATGCCGTGGTGGTGCGCGTGAACCTCGCACGCGCCGCGTCCGGGGCGGCGTTCGACGTGCGGTACCACGCCCGCCGGCTGTCCGCCGACGCGCTCCCCGCGCTGCGCGCCGGGGCGGCGCGGCTCCCGGCGGCGGCGTGCGGCGAACTCCGTGCGGCGCTGCAGGAGCGGTGGCGGGCCGAGGCGCAGGCGCTGGTGACGCGCGGCGAGGATTGGCGGAGCCTGAACTGGCCGCGCGCCCGGGCCCTCGACTGGGCGGCGGGGGACGCGTTGCTCGAGTGCCGCGGGGACCGTTAGCCTTCCCGGGTGACCGGCATCCGTGAGTTCCTCCCGCTCGACCCCCTGGGCCGGCGCCGCCTCAAGGTGGCGTTCGTGGGCACGCACGGCGTGGGGAAGACGACGCTCTGCTTCGACCTCGCGTCGCAGCTCAAGCGGCTCGACCTGGGCGTCGACATCGTGAAGGAGGTCGCGCGGCGCTGCCCGCTGCCGATCAACGAGGCGACCACGCTCGACGCGCAGGAGTGGATCCTCCACACGCAGGTGGCGGAGGAGATCGCGGCGGCCGCGACGTACGAGGTCGTGATCTGCGACCGGTCGGTGCTCGACAACTATGCCTACCTGGTGGCGCGCGTCGGGCGGCGGCCCGCGCTCGACGCGCTGGTCCGGGAATGGCTCGGCGGGTACGACGCGCTCTTCAAGGTGCCGGTGATCGGCGCACCGTCGTTCGATGGCACGCGGGCGGTGAGCCGCACCTTCCAGCTCGAGATCGATGCGACGCTCGAGCGGTTGATCGAGGAGCTCGACGTCGAGGTGGTCCGCCTGGACCCGGCGGATCGCGACGGCTGGATCGGGCGCGTGGTGGAGTCGCTCCGGCTGCCCGCCCGCGCGCCGCAGGTCGAGCTCTTTCCCGAGGGCTGAACGGCGGGACGCGCTCCCGCTGGCGAGTCGGGTCCGATGGTCGTAGAATGAAGTGCCGAACAAACACCGAAGCTCGGCGCTCTCCGACCGCACCACTCACCCGCTGAGGACCCCATGGCCACCGCCGTCTCCCCCGTCATCACCGCCGAGCAGCTCCGCCAGCACTGGCAGGGGCATCGCCGCCTCACCCGTCGCGTGCTCGATGCGTTCCCCGCCGAGCAGCTCAATCGGTTCAGCGTGGGCGGCATGCGGCCGTTCGGTGCGCTGGCGCAGGAGCTCCTCGCGATGGCCGTGCCCACGCTGGTGGGGATGACCACCGGCAAGTGGGAGGTGAGCTTCGCCCAGCAGCCCGCGGAGAAGGCGGCGTTGCTGGCCGAGTGGGACCGGCAGACGCAGGAGATCGACACGCTGTTCGCGCGGATCCGGCCGGAGGCATGGCAGGAGACGATGAACGCGTTCGGCTACTTCGAGGGACCGGCGATCGACATCCTGCTCTACATCATCGACAACGAGATCCATCATCGGGCCCAGGGCTACGTGTACCTGCGCGCGCTGGGCGTGGAGCCGCCGCAGTTCCCCGATCGGTCCTGATCGCTGTCGGCCGTCCCCGCAGGGCCGTTCAGGGAAAGCCCCCTTGTCCGGTCCTGCGGCGCGGCCTGAGTTGAGGGACGAGGGGCGCGCAGCCGCTCGGACGAGGAGGCTCGATGGCCGGCGCACGTGGACGCAGCGGCTCGACGAGCGCGGCCCGCACCCGCGGGCCGGCTGCCGGCAACGCGGACGTCGCGTCGCGGCTCGACGAGATCGCCCTGCTCCTCGAGCAGCAGGGCGCGAACGCCTTCCGCGTGCGGGCCTACCGTCGGGCTGCCGGATCGGTGCGCGCGCTCGCGCGGCCCGTCGCGGGGCTTCTCGCGGCGGAGGGGCTCGCGGGACTCGACGCGCTCCCGGGCGTGGGCCCCGCGACCGCCCGCGCGATCCGCGACCTGGTCACGACCGGCCGGCACGCACCGCTGGATCGCCTGCGCGGGGCGAGTGACCCGGTGGCGCTGCTCGCGACCGTGCCGGGCATCGGACGGCGCCTCGCGGCGCGCGCGCACGAGACACTGCACCTCGAGACGCTCGAGGGGCTCGAAGCCGCGGCGCACGACGGACGCCTCGCGCGGGTGCCGGGTTTCGGCGCCAAGCGGATCGCCGGGATCCGTGACGCACTCTCTGCGCGCCTCGGGCGGATCCGCGGCGAGCCGCCGGCGGTCCGGTCGCGCGCGCCGACGGTCGCCGAACTGCTCGACGTCGATGCCGAGTATCTCGCGGGGGCGCGGCGCGGGACGCTCCCGCGGATCGCGCCGCGTCGATTCAACCCGCGGCACGAGGCTTGGCTCCCGGTGCTCCATGCCCGCCGCGGCCCGCGGCACTACACGGCGCTCTTCTCGAACACCGCGCTCGCGCACAAGGCGGGGCGCACGCGGGACTGGGTGGTGCTCTACTGGGACGGCCGCGACGGCGAGCACCAGCAGACGGTGGTGACGGCGAGGGCGGGACCGCTGAAGGGGCGTCGCGTCGTGCGGGGGCGCGAAGGCGAGTGCGCCGAGTGGCACCGCGCGACCGGCCCGCTCGCGCCGCCGCCGTGACGCACGCCCGGGCGGTACAGCGGCGGGCACGGCTCCGCTCGCGCAGCCGTTGCCGTGGTGCGCGGTGCCGGCGGGGGCGCGGCGCCCTCAGGCGATCAGCGCGCCCGGACGCGAGATGGCCTCGAGCAGGTGCTCGACGCGGCGCGGATCATCGGGCCCCAGGCGCTGTGCGAGGTCGGCGAGGCCGATGACGCCGAGGACGACGCCGCGGTCGTCGATCACCGGGAGCCGGCGCACCTGGTAGCGCGCCATCTTCTCGATCACCTCGCCCGCGGGTGCGTCGGGGGTCACCGTGATCAGCGGGGTGCGCGTCATGTGCTCGGCCACCGTCGCGGACGGGCCGTGGTCCGGTGCGACGTAGCGCAGCACGATGTCGCGGTCGGTGAGGACACCGACCAACCGGCGCCACTGGAGGTCATCGACCACGGGGAGGAGGCCCACGTCGCGCGTGTGCATCACCTCGGCGGCGGAGCGGACGGTGGCGCTGGCGGTGATCAGCGCGGGGCTGGAGGTCATCAGGTCGCGGGCGAACACGGGGCACCTCGGCGGTTGGGGGAGCTTCCTGCTCCCGTCGCCTGCCACGGTGTGCGCCACGGGCGCTGCCGTCAGTCGGAGGCACGGCGGAATCGGCGTGGGGGAAACGCGGAGGTGTGCCCCTGCGGGAAAGTCGCACGGACTTCCCCGACACCCGTGCCGCCGGGGCGCGGCACCGGGCCGGACGGCGTATGTTCTCCCGCATGGACAAGCGCGACTTCCTCCGCACGCTCGGGGGCGGGACCCTCGGCCTCCTCCTCACGCCGTCGCTCGCCCGCCGCCTCGAGGCGGCCGCGCCGGCCGAGCTCGCCTCCGACGAGGCGTTCTGGTCGGCGATCCGCGCGAGCTATCGCCTGCCGACGGACTTCATCAACCTCGAGAGCGGCTACTACTCCATGCAGGCGCAGCCGGTGCTCGAGGCGTTCGTCGGGCACGTGCGGCGGCTCAACGTCCAGGCCGCGCGCTACATGCGCACCGAGATGGCCGCGGACAAGCGGCGCGTGCGCGACCAGCTCGCGGCCATGGCGGGCGTGTCGAGCGACGAGCTGGTGATCACGCGCAACACCACCGAGTCGCTGGACACCGTGATCGCCGGGTTCGACTGGAAGCCGGGCGACGAGGCAGTCATGGCCTCGCACGACTACGGGGCGATGCTCGACCAGTTCAAGCTGGTGGCGCGCCGGCACGGCGTGGTGAACCGCGTGATCCATCTCCCCCTGCACCCCGCGAGCGACGACGAGGTCGTGGCCGCGTACGCCGCGGCCCTCACGCCGCGGACGCGGCTGCTCATGATCTGCCACGTGGTGAACCTCACCGGGCAGGTGCTCCCGGTGCGGAAGGTGGCCGACATGGCGCACGCGCGCGGCGTGCAGGTGCTCGTGGACGGTGCGCACGCGTTCGCGCAGCTCGACTTCCGCATCCCGGACACCGGAGCCGACTACTACGGCGCCTCGCTCCACAAGTGGCTCGGGGTGCCGCTGGGCGCGGGGATCCTCCACGTGCGGAAGGAGCGGATCGCCGGGATCTGGCCGCTCTTCGGCGACTCGGGCTTCGCCGACGACGACATCCGCAAGCTCAACCACACCGGCACCGTCCCGCCGCACACCGATGTCACCATCGCGGACGCGATCGCGTTCCACGAACGGATCGGCGTGGCGCGCAAGGAGGCGCGGCTCCGCTGGCTCCAGGCGTACTGGACCACGCGCGTGCGCGCGCTCCCGCGCGTCGTGCTCAACACGCCGGCCGACTCGGCGCGCACCTGCGCGATCGCGAACTTCGCCATCGAGGGGATGCGGCCCGCCGAGCTGTCGCGCCGCCTCATGGAGGAGCACCGGATCTTCACGGTGGCGATCAACCGGCCGGAGGCGGGGATCGCGGGGGTGCGCGTGACGCCGCACCTGTTCACGACGACGGCCGAGCTGGATGCCCTGGTGGCGGCGATCCGCTCGCTCGCGGCGTAGCGCGCGCCCCCGCGCGACGCGCGGTCAGCCCGCGTGCTCCATGTAGAGGTCCGACTCCTCGTACGGTTGCGGGAACGGGAAGGGCCGTTCGACGAAGCCGAGCCGCGCGTAGAGGCGCCGCGCGGCCGCGAGGCGTGAACTCGTGACGAGGTAGCAGCGCGCGCCGCGCCCGCGCGCGAAGCCGAGGACGGCCTCGCACAGGCGCTGGCCGATCCCCCGGCCGTGGGCCGACTCGTCCACACCGAGCTTCGCGAGCTCCACGCCGCGCCCGACATGCGGGATCGCCGCGCAGCATCCGACGACGCGCTCGCCTTCCACCGCGAAGAAGATCTCGCCCCCCGCGTCGATGATGCGTCCCTGCGGGTCGCGCAAGTACGCCTCGTCGAGCGGTTCGACGGTGAACCACCGCTCGAGCCACCAGCGGTTGAGACGGTCGAAGTCGGCGGCCAGGCGCGGGTGCCAGGCGACCACCCGGAGCGCCGCCGTCCGGTGCGCGCCGGTCGGGTCGTCCGCGTGGCGCCGCGGGACACGCGGGACACCCGGCGGGCCGTGGTTCATCCGAACCACTCGGGCCGCATCTCGAACGCGCTCGCCTCGCCGCCGGTGAGGATCCCGGCGTCGGTCACCGTGCGGGGGAGTTCCACGCCGAAGTGGTACCGCGCCGCCTGCAGCTTGCCGCGGTGGAACGCCTCGGCGTCGCCGGCCGCGCCCGCGTCGAGTGCGCGCGCAGCGCGCGTCGCCTGCCGGAGCCAGAGCCAGGCATAGACCGTGCGCGACGCGAGCTCGAGATAGAGCGTGGCGTGCGCGAGCCCGCGGGCGGGGTCGGCCGCCATGGCGCCGACCAGGTGCTGCGTGACGGCGACGAGCCGTGCGCTCGCCTCGCGCAGCTGTGCCGCGAGCGGCGCCAGCGGCGCACCGGCGTGCGCCACCTCGTCCGCCGCGCGATCGAACTCCTGCACGAGCGCCCGCAGGCAGGCTCCCTGCTGCTGCGTCATCTTGCGGCCGAGCAGGTCGAGCGCCTGGATGCCGTTGGTGCCCTCGTGGATCTGGTTGAGGCGATTGTCGCGGTAGAGCTGTTCGACGTCGTACTCGCGCGCGTACCCATAGCCGCCGAGGACCTGCACGGCGTTGGAGATCCCTTCCTGGCAGGCGATGGCGGGCCAGGTCTTCGCGATGGGCGTGAGCACCTCGAGCAGGCGCGTGGCGTGCTCGCGCGCCGCGGGGTCGGGGGCCGTCCCCTGCTCGTCCACCAGGAGGGCGCACTGCAGGATGAGCGCGAGCGAGCCCTCCGCGGCCGCCTTCTGCTGCAGCAGCATGCGGCGCACGTCGGCGTGCTCGATGATCGCGACCGGCGGCCGCGCGGGGTCCTTCTCCCCGGGCGTGCGGCCCTGGCGCCGGGTGCGCGCGTACGCGAGCGAGTAGCGGTACGCGGCGCAGCCCATCGCCGTCGCGGCGCGCCCCACGCCGATGCGCGCCTCGTTCATCATGTGGAACATGTAGGCGAGCCCGTGGTGCGGCGCGCCGACGAGCTCGCCCACGCACGGGCCACGCTCGCCGAAGTTCAGCAGCGTCGACGTGGTCCCGCGCCACCCCATCTTGTGGATGAGCCCGGCGACCGTGACCTGGTTGGGACCGTCGAGGGTCCCGTCGCCGCGCACGCGCCGCTTGGGGACGATGAAGAGCGAGATCCCCTTGGTGCCCGCGGGCGCGCCGTCGATGCGCGCGAGGACGAGGTGCACGATGTTCTCGGTGAGCCCGTGGTCCCCGCCCGAGATCCAGATCTTCGTGCCCTCGAGGTGGTACGTGCCGTCCGGCTGCGGCGTGGCGCGCGTGCGCAGGTCGGCGAGGGACGAACCGGCGTCGGGCTCCGTGAGCGCCATGGTGCCCGACCACCGCCCCGTGAGCATGGCCGGCAGCCAGCGCGCCTGCTGCTCGGCGCTGCCGAAGGCCGCGATGAGGTTCGCGGCGCCGGCGGTGAGCATGGGGTAGCTCGCCGAGCCGATGTTCGCGGCCTCGAGGTGCGCGATGGCGGCCGAGGCGAGCACGTGCGGCAACTGCATCCCGCCGCGCGACTCGTCATGCGTCGCGGCGATGAGCCCCGACTCGGCGACGGCGTCCCACCCCTGCTTGAGGCCCGGCGTGGTCACCACCCGCCCGTCGACGAGCTGCGGCTCCTCCTGGTCGTTGGCCTTGCGGAACGGGGCGTAGTGCTCGTCGGCGATGCCGCGGGCCGTGTCGAGCACGGCGTCCCAGACCTCGCGTCCCTGGCCCGCGAAGCGCGGGCGCGCGGTGAGCGCGTCGACGCCGAGGAGGTCGTACAGCAGGAACTCGAGGTCGCGACGGTCGAGCTGGAGGGTCATGGCACGTAGGCGATGCAGTCGATCTCGACACGCAGGCCCTCGCCCGGGAGCGCGGCCGCCTGGATCGTGGTGCGCGCGGGGCGGTGCTCGCCGAACATGCGCTGGTAGACGCCGTTCATCTCCTGGAACTCGCTCATGTCGAGGAGGAAGACACCGCACCGCAGCACGTGCGGAAGGTCGGAGCCGCCGGCACGGAGGATCGTCTGCACGTTCTTGAGGCACTGCGCGGTCTGCGTGGCGGCATCGGGTCCCGCGAGACGGCCGGTGGCGGGGTCGGTGGCCCCCTGGCCGGAGACGAAGATGAGGCGCTCGAAGCCCATGCCGGGCGAGTAGGGGCCGACGGGGGCGGGCAGGTCGGCGGCGCGGATCGGGCGGTGGGTCATCGTTCGTCTCGTGGCGAGGTGAGGGCGCGGGCCTGTGAGGGGGCGGACGGCACGGCGAGTGCTGGAACGTAGGTCGGCATGCGGGCCGTCACTAGAGCGCGCGGAGCGTGGGCAGCCGGGAACCCCGCGCGAGGCCCCGCCGTTCGACGCAGATGATGGGCACCCACTCGCTGGACCCGGCGGCACCCCGTGCCGCGCATCCGGCGCTGCGTGCCGGCGGCCTGTCGGCGCCGGCGCCGCGGGACCCCGCCGGGGCGCCGCCGCTGCTCCGGCGGATCGCCGCCGGCGATGTCGCGGCGGTGCGCGAGGTCGTCGCCGAGTTCGGCGGGCTGGTCCACGCGCTGGCGCGGCAGTGGTCGCCGGACGACGCGGAGGTGGAGCGGGCGGTGGAGGCGATCTTCCTCGACCTCTGGCGAGAGGCGGCGCACAGCGATCCGGCACGGATGAGCGAGCGCCGGTTCGTGGATTCGCTCGCCAGGCGGCGTCTCGCCCGCATGGGGCATCCGTCGCACGGCGCCGCCAAGCGACTGGGGGAGGCGCGATGAACACTCCCCGCCCGAACGACCCGAACGACCCGAACGACCCGAACGACCCGAACGACCCGAACGACGAGCACGAGCAGACGATGGACGCGACGGCAGACCGATCGAGCGCCGAGCTCGTGCGCTCGGACGAGCGTGAGGTCCCGCTCCCCCCGGCACTCGCGAGGCGCCTGATCTCGATCGGCGAGGCGGAGGTGGGGAAGCGGCTGCTCCCCGCAGCCGCGCGTGGTGCGGCGCGCTGGCGTGCGCGCACGGGCGGGCTGCTCGCGGCGGCCGCG
>CAZPJF010000135.1:0-8855 GCA_964586095.1 uncultured Gemmatimonas sp.
CGCTCGCCGAGGACGCCGCCGCGCCGGCCGCGCGCCGGTCCACGCCGCACGAGGCGGCCCCGCAGGTTCCCGCGGTGTTGCCGGCGCGCCCGCCCCGTCCGAGCCATCCCGCGACCGTGGGGACCGTGCCGGGGCATGTGGACGAAGGGCCCGACGCCATCGAGCAGCTCCATCGTCACACGCCCTTGCCCGCGCCGCCGTTCCCGCCGCTGCCGCGCGACTGGATGTTCGATCCCGCGACGCGCGAGGAGGGAAAGGAGGCGCTGCGCCGCTGGCGTGAGGAGCAGCGCCGCTGGCGTGAGGAGGTGCGCGGCCGCGGCGCGCCACGGTCCTCGATGCGGGTGGCGGCACTCGAACTGCAGCGGTACGAGCTCATGCGCCGCTCCCCGGAGGAGCGGATCGCGAGCGTGCGGCGCCGCATGGCGGGGACCGCGGTCACGCTCCTCGGGCTCGGCGTGATCAACCTCTGGTTCACGCCGGGCTTCCCCTGGGTCCTCTTCCCCGCGCTCGGCATGGGACTCGGCCTGGTCAAGCGGCTCTCGGACCTCTGGGCCGACGGGATCCCGTTGCGCGACGTGTTCCGCCGTCCGCAGCGCGCCGCGGTGAGCGGCACGGACCAGCCGCTCCGGCGGCTCGAGCCGAGCCTGCCCGCCCCACCGGCGGCCACCGCGACCGAGGCCGTGCTCGACAGCGTCCCGCGCGAGGTGCTCGAGGGGCGGCACGGCCAGAAGGTGCGCGACGCCTTCGAGGCGCGCGCGCAGATCCGCAGCGTCCTCGCCCGCCTCGGCGAGCAGGAGCGGGCGATGCTCCCCGAGATCCAGCCGACCGTCGAGTCGCTGGTGGAGCGCGTGCGCACGCTCGCGGCGGCGCTGCATGCCCTCGACGCCGATGCGTCGCCGGACGCGCTGGTGCGGCTGCACGCCCGGATCGCCGAGGCGGAGGCACTGCCGGCGGAGGCGCCCGAGCGCGATCGCCGGCTCGAGCTGCTCCAGCGGCAGCTCAAGACGCTCACCGACCTCGCGGAGCGGCGCACCACGCTCGCGGAGCAGCTCGAGAACGCGCTGCTCGTGCTCGAGACCATGAAGCTCGACCTCATGCGCCTGCGCAACTCGGGGCTCGAGTCGCGCATGCATGACCAGGGACCGCTCACGAGCGAGGCGCGCGCGCTCGCGCGCGACGTGCAGCGCGTGGCCGAGGCGGTGGACGAAGCGACGCGGCTGCGGGACGAACGCTGAGCGGCGGCGTGGCGTGCGCGGCGAGCGTGCGCTGCGCCGGTTCGCTGCACCGGTTCGCTGCACCGGTTCGCTGCACCGCGTCGCCGCCCGGGCTCACCGCGGTGCAGTCCGGGCCCTCAGCGGCCCACGAGCTCGACCAGGCGCGCGATGACCCGCTCCGGCGCGTCCTCCGGAAGGAAGTGCCGCGCCCCGTCGATGATATCGAGCGTCGCGTGCGGGATCGCCGCGGCGAGCCGGTGGGCGAGGGCCACGGGGAAGAACGGGTCGTCCGCGCCCCAGAGGACCGCGGTCGGGATCCCGAGGGACGCCAAGCGCGGTGTCGTCTCGGCGGTGTCGCACCGTCCGAGTGCGCGCAGGTGTCCGACGAGCGCGGCGCGGCCCGCCGTCGTGGTGAAGGCGGTGAGGCAGGTGTCCAGCGTGAGGCGGCTCCGCTCGGGGACGGCGAAGCCGCGGAGCACGGAGCCATGCACGAGTCCGGCGAGCAGGGCGGGCGGCAGGTGCCGGTTGAGCGCCCCGAACCGGCGCACGACGGCGGCCATCCGTCGCGGCGTCGCGCCGAATGCCGCGGAGTCGAGCAGTGCGAGATGACTGACCCGCGCCGGCGCCTGCACCGTGAGGCGCTGGACGACCGCCCCGCCCGTTCCATGGCCGACGAGACACGCGCGTTCGATGCCGAGGTCGTCGAGGCAGGCGAGCAGCGCCTCGGCGTGGGTGGTGCAGGTGGCGTCCTCCGGACCAGGTTCGGACCGGCCGAATCCGGGAAGGTCCAGGATCACCAGCCGGTGGCCGTCGGGGAAATCCCGCGCGACGGAGTGCCAGAGCCGTGACGAGGTCGGGAAGCCGTGGACGAGGACGAGCGGCACTCCCGTCCCCCTCGTTCCGGCGGCGTAGTAGTAGAGGCGTCGTCCGCCGACGTCGATGAACTCGCCGCGCATGGCCGGGAATCTGGCGCTTTGGCGACAAAATGGTATCCTTGTGCGAACTTTAGGGTAGATGGAACGCTGAAGGGCATCCATCCCGTTGTGTGGCAAGGCCTTAAGACCCGGAATCCCCGTTGACCATTCCCGTCGTCACGCCGGCATCGATCTTCGCTCCGCCTCCGCCGCCCCTCGCGGCACTCCAGTTTCCGCTCGGCTGGATGCTCGATCACGCATCACCACCGTTGCAGTATCGAGCCATCATCGATGTTGCGAAGATGGGTGGGCAGGTGCCGCCCGAGATCAACTTGCTGCCGTACGCATATCGCCCGGCCCTCGAGCTGGCGGTCCAGGCCGCGGTGGACGGCGTCTGGAACGCCTCGATCCTGAGCCTCCCGTCGCAGCGCGCGGAGCATTTCGAGGGCATCGGCACGGTGCCGGCGTTCCGCCGGCTCACCGAGTACGGCTGGGACAAGGACGCCCCGCCGCTCCTGCATACGCGCCGCGTGCTCTTCCGGCTGCTCGCGGAGGACCACGACCGGAGCCTGCTCTACGAGCTGACGCCGACCAAGCCGAAGGTCGAGGAGGAGTCCCTCCTGCTGCAGCGGCAGATGCTCCGCGAGGCCGCTGGGGCGGCGCTCGCCGGCGCCGGCTTCGAGTCCGACCCGCGCCTGCGCGGCCTGGCCCGCCGGACGCTCGACCGGATCGCGGACTACCTGCGCTCGCCGCTCGCCGAGAAGCCCTGGATCCGCTCGGGGAACAAGCAGGTCCTGCATCCGGAGGCGTTCCCGCCCTCCATCCACGCCCTGCACCTGCTGGCGCACATGCCGCTCTTCCAGAGCGAGCACTACGAGGCGATGGAGCTGCTCTACGAGTACCTCACGCGTCCGCTCCCCCGGCAGGAGTCGGTCCAGCAGGTCGGGACGCAGCTGCTCCCCATGCCGCACCTCGTGCTCGGGGACCAGCTCCCGCACCGCAACGCGGTCGAGGCCGACGTCCCCGCGGCGCTCGCGTGGCTCGAACTCATGGCGCGCCTCGGCTTCCTCCGCCGAAACGAGAACTGGTCCAAGATGTACGAGCGCTTCATCGACGACTGCGGGCGCGACGGCGTCTGGCATCCGCACAAGGGCATGGCGATGCCGCGGAGCTCCGATCCGTACGTGTGGCCGATGTACCCGCTGGAGCAGACCCATGGCGGCGACGAGCGGTGGTGCGACGTCACCTTCCGGATCGGGCTGATCGCGCGCCTCTCGGGGCGTCCGGTGGAGTTGATGTGACCGGCGGGCTAGATTCCCGGGAATGACGAAAACGAAGACGGCGACGTCGAAGCAGCCGGGCCGCACCACGACGAAGGGCGGGACGCGGGCGAAGACGAAGGAGCCGGCGGCGGACGCGACGACGGTGTCGGTCTCGGTGCCGGTGCCGGTGCCGGTGCCGGTGTCGCTCGCCGAGGCCGAGGCGAGCACGAGCGACATCACCTTCGCGGATCTCGGGCTGAGCGCGCCGATGCTCGCCTCCCTGGTGGCCGCCGGGTACACGCGCCCCACCCCGATCCAGGCGCAGGCGGTTCCGCTCGCGCTCAAGGGACGCGACCTCATGGGGCTCGCGCAGACCGGCACCGGCAAGACTGCCGCCTTCACCATCCCGATCATCGAGCGGCTGCTCGGCGGGCCACAGCGGACGCGTGCGCTGATCCTCACGCCCACGCGCGAGCTCTGCCAGCAGGTGGAGGAGAGCTTCCGGAAGTACGGGACCGGCACGGGGCTGCAGGTCATCTCGGTGTACGGCGGCGTCGGGTACGAGCCGCAGACCAAGGCGCTCCGCGACGGCGTGGACGTGGTCGTGGCGACGCCCGGCCGGCTGATCGACCACCTCGAGAAGCAGAACGTCGTCTTCGACGACCTCGAGGTGCTGGTGCTCGACGAGGCGGACCGGATGCTCGACATGGGCTTCGCGCCGCAGATCAACCGCATCGTCGCGCAGATCCACCCGTACCGGCAGACGCTCCTCTTCTCGGCCACCATGCCGCCCGAGGTCGAGGCGCTCGCGCGGAAGTACCTGCGCAAGCCGACCGTGGTGCAAGTGGGGCGGCGCTCGCAGGCGGCGACCACGGTGCGGCACTACGTCTATCCGGTGCCGAAGCACAAGAAGACCGAGCTGCTGCGCCACCTCCTGCAGGACATCGGCGCCGACGACTCGGTGCTGGTGTTCACGCGCACCAAGCACGGCGCCGACCGCGTGGTGCGGGACCTGGTCGACGGGGGGTTCAGCGCCGACGCGCTGCACGCGGACAAGACGCAGGCACAGCGCGAGCAGGCGCTCGCGCGCTTCAAGGACGGGCGCGTGAAGGTCCTGGTCGCGACCGACATCGCCCAGCGCGGCCTCGACATCTCGGGCATCTCGCACGTGATCAACTACGACGTGCCGCAGCAGGCCGAGGACTACGTGCACCGCATCGGCCGCACCGGCCGCGCGGCCAAGGAAGGGGACGCCTTCACCTTCATGTGCGCGGACGAGATCGGGATGGTGCGCACCGTGGAGCGCGTGATCGGGCAGGAGATCCCCCGGATCTCGGTGACCGGGTACGATTTCGGGACGTGAGGTCAGGATGAAGGCCCGAGGATGACGGAGGCGCAGCCGTGCGGCCGCGCCGGAGGCACCGCCGGACGCGCCTCGGGATTCGGAGCGTCGCGGCAGCCCCCTACCAGCTTCGGCGCATGCGGCCGAGTCGGCTCACCGTGACCGTCTCGGCGCGCTGGCCGATCGCCACCACGATCGTGCTGTTCGCGATGCCGTAGCCCATCCCGTTCGGCGCGTACGTGATGGTGTCGCGCGAGGCGCGGAGCGCGACGCGGTGCAGCTGGCGCAGGTCGCGCCGGAGCAGCGTGTCGCCCGCGGACTCGACGCGCACCGACCCGCGGTCTTCGTCGATGATCAGGTGCGCGAACCCCGCGCGACGGATCGCCGCCGCGCGGGCGACGGTGACTGCCCCGGCGACCTCGTGCGCCGCCTGTTCCAGGCGGACCGCATCCACCAGCGCCGAGGCGCGGGGGACCGCGATGCCGGCGACGAGGGCGAGGAAGGTGCAGGTGACGAGCAGCTCGGCGAGGGTGAGCCCGCGACGCATCGATAGGCCTCCGAACGGGGTGCGCCGAGCATGCGTAGATTCGGCCGCGATCCCCCATCCCCACCACGCCGACCGGAGCCTTCGATGGCGCGCCGTCCCGCCCGTCGCCCCACGCGACGTCTCACCCTCCTCGCCGTCGGCGCCGCGCTCGCGACCGCGCTGGGCTGCTACCAGGACCCGAACGAGCAGCTGGACCAGATGCAGCAGACCCTGGACCTGACCGCGACGATCGAGGATCTCGCGAACCGCACCACCGAGCTGCAGTTCGCCGTCGACTCGCTGCGCGGCGTGGTGGCGCGGCAGGACTCCACGCTCGCGCGGCTCGCCAACCTGGCCGGGGTCCCGTACACCCGGTGAGGTGCTTGGCGGGTGGCAGGATGCGGCGGGCGGTACTCGGCGAGAGGCAGCAGGCGGCGGTAGCCGGGCGGCGCCACCTGGGCGGCGCTGCCCGGGCGGCGGGAGGCGGGTGGCGGGCGGTGTGTCGAGGTGCGGCGATGCGAAGCCAACACGGGGCGACTAGCTTTTCCCTCTCGACGAGTCCCCACCGCACTCCCGCCTCGTGCCATGCGCGTCACCATCGAGTACTGCACGGTCTGAAACTACGAACCACGGGCCGTCGGTCTGGCGGCCGCGATCCGGGAGGCGTTCCCCGACGCCGAAGTGGGTCTCATCCCCTCGGGCGGCGGGGTGTTCGAGGTGACCCTCGATGACGCGCTCCTCTTCTCGAAGAAGCAGCTCGGCCGCCACGCGCAGCCGGGCGAGATCCTCGGGCTCCTGCGTGAGCGCCCCTGAGTGGCGCGCGCGGCAGGGCGGCCCCCGCCTCGCCTGACGCCCGCGCCGCGCCCCCTGCCAACCGCCACTCGTTCCCCTTCGATGCGCCTTGCCATCTCCACCGGCGGCGGTGACGCCCCCGGCCTCAACGCGGTGATCCGCGCCGCGACCCTCTCCGCCATCGCGCGCGGCTGGACCGTGCTCGGCATCAAGCGCGGCTACGCCGGCCTCCTCGGCGACGACGAGGTGGTGCCGCTGACGGCCGACTCGGTGCGCGGCATCGCGCACCTGGGCGGCACGATCCTCCGCACCACGAATCGCGGCAACCCCTTCGCCTTCCCGCGGCAGCAGCCCGACGGGAGCTGGAAGGACTTCGACCGGTCGGACGAGCTGATCGACAACGCGCGGAACCTCGGGATCCAGGCGATGATCTCGATCGGCGGCGACGGGTCGCTCGGCATCGCGCAGAAGCTCGTGGACAAGGGGATGCGGATCGTCTGCGTGCCGAAGACCATCGACAACGACGTCTCCGGCACGGTGACGACCTTCGGCTTCGACACCGCCGTGCAGACGGCGATCGAGGCGATCGACAAGCTGCACACCACGGCCGAGAGCCACGACCGCGTGATGGTGCTCGAGGTGATGGGACGCGACGCGGGGTTCATCGCGCTGCACTCGGGCGTCTCGGGCACGGCCGACGTGGTGCTGATCCCCGAGATCCCGTGGAAGGTCGAGCACGTGTGCCGGGCGATCATGGAGCGCGACAAGGCGGGCCGGAAGTTCGCGATCGTGGTGGTGGCCGAGGGCGCGAAGGACGAGAGCGGCGAGGCGTCGATCATCGGCGAGTCGCTGCCGGGGCAGGAGCGGCGCGTGGGGGGCGTGGCGCAGCGGCTCGCCAAGATCATCCAGGACCGGACCGGGAAGGAGTGCCGGTCGATGGTCCTCGGCCACCTGCAGCGCGGCGGGATGCCGACCGGCTACGATCGGCTCCTCGCGACCCGCTTCGGCGGGGCCGCCACGCAGGCCGTCGCCGACGGGAAGTGGGGCCACATGGTCGCGCTCCAGACGCCGAACATCGTGACGGTGCCCATCAAGGAGGCACTCAAGGAGCCCAAGCGGGTGGACCCGAGCCACGACGTGGTCCGCACGGCGCGGGCCGTCGGCATCAGCTTCGGGGACTGAACGTCACCGTGCCGGCGGGGTATCTTCCCTCGTCCCTCCGATGATGCCCACCGTGCCCCGCTCCCTCGTCCCGGCTGCCGCCGCGGTCCTCCTCGCCCTGCCGCACGCGGCCGGGGCGCAGGAACGCCCCAAGGCCGACACCGTCCCGACGACGATGCTGCCGCCGGCCGGGATGTGCCGCATCTGGATGACCGGCGTGCCGGCCTCCCAGCAGCCGGCCCCGACCGATTGCGTCACGGCGCTCCGGCAGCGGCCGGCCAACGGGGTGGTGCTCTACGGCCCGGCGCGCCGCGAGTCGAGCAGCCGCCGCTTCGACCCGCGGGTGGGCGGGCGCGACTCGCTCGAGCGGGCGATCGCCGAGGAGAAGGCGCGGCGCGAGCGGGACGACCGCATCCGTCGCTTCCGCGAGATGGCGGAGCGCGAGCAGCGCACACGCGCCGGGGGCACGGATCGGGACCCGACGCTCGGGCCCGCCATGGGCGTGCCGACGGGGGTCGGGAACGCGCGCAGCGCGACCACGAACGGCGCCAAGGCGCCGGCCGCGAAGGGTGGCGCGAGCCCCGCCGGCACGAGCGCGAGCGCCAAGGCACCTGACGCGCCGCCGCCGGCCAAGCCGCCGGCCGAGCCGAAGAAGCCGGAGTAGGCCGTCTCTCCAGGGCACGAGGGGCTCCGCGCGGTCCGTGATCCGTACCTGCCGCCGGATCACGAGGCGTTCATCCGGTCGGGTGGCACGCGCGGCCGCATCATCGTGATCGCGCCGACGCGCGCGGCCTGCGAGACGATCGAGCTCGGCTTCGGCCTCGACATCGAGACGCTGCTCTGGCAGACCCGCGGCCCCGAGCTGCGCGCGCTCGCCGAGCGGCTCGCCGAGAGCGACGTCCGCCCGCGCCAGGGCTTCGGGATCGTCGCCGGCACCGGCACCGGCAAGACGCTCGCCGTGAAGCCGATCGCCAAGGCGCTCCTCGGCACCGACGCGCTGCGCGTGGGCGTGGTGAACCGCGAGCGCGAGGCGACGCCCGAGACGCCGAGCTGGAACGTCGTGATCGTGACCACCGGCATCGCGCGGCGCTGGTTCCAGGACGGCGACATCCGGCCACACGACACGCTCGTGGTGGACGAGATCCACCAGACGAGCGCCGAGCTGGAGCTCTGCCTCGCGCTCGGCAAGCGGACGGGGTGCCGCTTCATCTGGCTCTCGGCGACGGTGGATCCGTCGTTCTACCGCCGGTACCTCGACGCCGCCGACGTGATCGAGTCGAGCGCGTTCGACCCGGCGCGCGCCGCGAAGGTGGAGGTGGAGCGCCGGAAGCCGGTCTCGTTCCTCGACGACCGGTTCCTGCAGAAGGCGATCCGCGAGAAGCGCGGCATCGGCGTGTTCCTGCCCACGCGCGCCGGTGTGGAGGAGGTGGCGGCCGACGTGGGCGCGCGCTACCCCCGCATGCAGGTGGCGTTCTACCACGGCGGCGAGCCGATCCGCGTGATCCGGCCCTTCCTCGAGGGCGAGGTGGAGAAGCCCTTCCTGCTGGCGATGACCGCCGCCGGGCAGAGCGCGCTCAACGTGCGCGGGCTCGACACGGTGGTGATCGACGACACGCGGTTCGCGAACGTGGTGGAGCAGGGGCG
>CAZPJF010000136.1:0-8844 GCA_964586095.1 uncultured Gemmatimonas sp.
GCTCGGAGCCGATGACGCTCGAGCAGATCGGCGCGGTGCTCAACATCACGCGCGAGCGGGTGCGCCAGATCAAGGAGAAGGCGCTCTCCCGCCTGCGCCACGTCTCGCGGGCGCGGGCGCTGGAGTCGTACCTGGGCTGAACGGTCGCGGACGGACGATGGAGGGGGCGGGGCGGCCGGATGGCCGCCCCGCTTTCAGTTCGGGGCCCGGCGGGGCCATCTTTCCCCCTTCACCCTCCCACCGCCCGCCCGTGTCCAGGGACGCCTCCTTCGACATCACCACCAGCGTCGATCTCCAGGAAGTCGACAACGCCGTGAACCAGGCGTCCAAGGAGATCGCCCAGCGCTACGACTTCAAGGACGCGAAGCTCGCGACCGTGGAGTTCCGGCGCGCCGAGGGGCTCGTGAAGCTCTCGAGCGACACGGACATGCGCCTCCGCGCCATGTGGGACATCCTCCAGTCCAAGCTCATCAAGCGCGGCGTCCCGGTGAAGAACCTCGACGCCGGCGAGCCCACGCCCGGCGGCGGCGACACCTGGCACCGCGACATCACGCTCAAGCAGTCGCTCGACGGCGAGACCTGCAAGAAGGTCGTGGCCGCCATCAAGGGGCAGAAGTTCAAGAAGGTCCAGGCCTCCATCCAGGGCGACACGGTGCGCGTCGTCTCCCCGAGCCGCGACGAGCTGCAGGCGGTCATGCAGTTCCTCCGCGGCGAGGACTTCGGTGTGCAGCTCGGCTTCGGCAACTACCGCTAGGCGCGGCCACCCGGCGCCGGCGCGCGTGCCTCCCCCCTCCCTCCTCCCCCCTCCCCCACCTTTGAAGTTCCGCGTCATCACCCTCGGCTGCGACAAGAACACCGTCGACTCGGAGCGCTACCTCGCGCAGCTCGTCGACCATGGCGGCGTGCAGGTCGACGACGCGGGGGAGGCCGAGCTGATCATCGTGAACACCTGCGGCTTCATCGACGCGGCCAAGCGGGAGTCGATCGATGCGATCGTGGAGGCGGGCCGGATGAAGGCCGAGGGGAGCGCGATGGCGGTGGTCGCGGTCGGCTGCATGGTGGAGCGGCACAAGGCCGAGCTCGCCGAGGCGCTCCCCGAGGTGGACCTCTTCCTCGGCGCCTCGGAGTCGGAGCAGCTGATCCCGCGCCTGCACGAGCGGGGGCTGATCGGCGACCCGGTCACGCAGCATCCGGGCGTGCGGCAGTACGCCGGCAGCACGCCCTTCGTGCGCTACCTCAAGGTGAGCGAGGGGTGCGACCACGGCTGCGCCTTCTGCGCGATCCCGCTCATGCGCGGGAAGCACCGGTCGTTCGCCCTCGACGACGTGGTGCGCGAGGCGCAGCTCCTCGAGCTGCAGGGCGCGCGCGAGGTCAACCTCGTCGCGCAGGACCTCGCGCACTACGGCCGCGACCGCCGCGACGGCGTCCGGCTGCCCGAGCTCCTCGAGGCGCTCCTCCGCGAGACCTCCATCCCGTGGCTCCGGAACATGTACCTCTACTCCGCGGGGATCACCCCGCGCCTGCTCGAGGTCATCGCCGGGGCCCCGCGCATCGTGCCCTACCTCGACATGCCGATCCAGCATGCCGCGGACGCGGTGCTCGAGCGGATGCGCCGCCCGGAGCGCCAGCGCACGATCCGCGAGAAGGTCGCCCGCTTCCGCGACGCGGTGCCGGGCGTCGCGCTCCGCACCACCTGCATCGTCGGGTTCCCGGGCGAGACGGAGGCCGACTTCCGGCAGCTGATGGACTTCCTGCGCGAGATCGAGTTCGAGCGGGTGGGCGTCTTCACCTACTCGCCCCAGGAGGGCACGCGCGGCGCCGAGCTGGCGGACGACGTGCCCGAGGCGGTCAAGCGCGACCGGCTGGAGCAGGTGCAGGAGCTCCAGCGCCACGTGACGGCCGAGCGCTACGAGTCGCGCGTGGGTCGGGTGGCGGAGGCGCTCGTCGTCGAGGCGGCCGGGCGCGACGGGTTCGCGGTGGCGCGTCTCCCCTGGCAGGCGGACGACATCGACGGCGTCACACGCGTGGCGAGCGCGGCCGCGCCCGGCAGCCTGGTCGAGGTCGAGGTCACCGACGTGGTCGACGACTACGACTTCGAGGCGCGCGAGCGACGGGTGCTCTCCGCGCCCGCGACGCCATCCGCCGGGCCGCGGCGCGGCCGTGCGCTCCCGGTCACGGCGACCTCGATGGGGAGCTTCGGCCGGTGATCGCCCGGCGCGCGGCCGCCGCGCGGGTCCGTGGGAGCGTGCGCCGGTGAGGAGTCGCCGCCGGTCCGCGCTCGCCCTCCTCGTGCTCCCCGCCGCGCTCTCCTGCTTCTCCCGCCCGCTGCCGACCGAGGACTTCCTGGGCCCGGTGCGGCCCGAGCCGGCGCTCCCCCCGGCGCCCGTCGAGCCGCCGCCCGACCCCCTGCCCACCGATCCCGCGCCGCCGACGCCCTCGGCCGGCAGCGGGCCGCTGGTCAGGGTGGCGCTGCGCACGGCGCGCGACACCGCGGCGCTCGACGCGACGGGGCCCTGGCGCCTCCTCGACGCACGCGGCGACGTCCTCGGGCGCTCGCGCGCGGGCGAGCGCTGGCACGTCGAGCGCCGTGGCGCCGAGCTGCGCGCGGTGCGGCAGGACGGGGCCGCGACCGCGTGGCGCACCGGCCCCCTCACGCAGTTCGCCGACGACGGCGGGCTCGTGCGCGCGCTCGGCAGGGGCTACCGTGGCGCGCTCGCGTTCGTGGCGACCGACAGCGGCACGCTGGTGGTGAACCAGCTCGAGATGGAGGACTACCTGCGCGGCGTGGTCCCGCTCGAGATCGGCGAGCGCGCGCCCGGTGAGCGAACCGCGGTCGAGGCGCAGGCGGTGGCCGCGCGCTCGTACACCGTCACGCGGCTCGTCGCCACGCGCAACGGGGGCGGGCGCAGCCGCGACTACGACCTCGTCGCGTCCGTCGCGGACCAGGTCTACGGCGGCCAGTCGGCGGAGCGCCCGGTGGCCGACGCGGCGGTCGCGGCGACCACCGGCCTCGTCCTGCGCGTGGGCGCGCGGGTGGTGAACGCGCCGTTCTACTCCACCTGCGGCGGCGAGACCGCGGCCGCGGAGGAGGTCTGGCGCACCGACGGCGAGCCGCACCTGCGGCGGGTGAGTGACCGCATCCCGGGCACCGACCGCTTCTACTGCGACATCGCGCCCCGGTTCGCCTGGACACGCGCCTTCACCGCGTCGGAGCTCGATGCGACGGTGCGCCGGTACCTCGCGGCCTACGCGGCGGTGGGGCGGAACGGCCCCGGCCGGGTCTCCGACGTGGTCGTCGCCGACCGGACGCCGAGCGGCCGCGTGGCGACGCTCGTGATCCGCACCGACCGCGGGAGCTACTCGGTGCGCGGCAACGATGCACGCTCCGTGCTGCGCACGAGCGGTGGCGAGCTGTTGAACTCCGCCTATTTTTCGGTCACGACGGAGCGATCCGGTGGCCGGCTGGTCCGCGCCGTGCTGCGCGGCAACGGATATGGACACGGCGTGGGCATGTGCCAGTGGGGTGCGATCGGTCGCGCCCGGGCGGGCCAGGACCTGCGTACGATCCTGCGGACCTACTATCCCGGCACCTCCGTCGGCCCGATCCCCCCCGGGCTCCTCACCCCGTAGGAGATCCGCGCCCGTGAATCCCAGCACTCCCAGCAGCACCCCGCGCATCGCGCCCGTCCGCATCGGCGTCCTCGGCCTCGGCGCGATCGCGCAGACCGCGCACCTGCCGGTGCTCGCCAAGATGCGCGGCGTGCAGGTCGCGGCGCTCTGCGACAACGACGGCGCCAAGGCGCGCGCCCTCGCCCAGCGCTTCGGCGTCCGGGACGTGGTGACCGACGTCGAGGAGCTCCTCGAGCTCCCCGACCTCGACGCGGTCGTCGTCGCGACGCCCAACCACCTGCATGAGGTCCACGTGCTCTCGGCGCTGCGCGCCCGCAAGCACGTGATGTGCGAGCGGCCGCTCGGCCTCAATGCGCGCGCGGTCGAGCGCGTGATCGCGGCCGCCGAGAAGGCCAAGCGGGTGCTGATGGTGGCCAACAACCACCGGTTCCGGCACGACGCGCAGGCGCTCGACGCCTTCGTGCGCGGCGGCGAGCTGGGGAAGGTCCGCGCCGTGCGGGCCGGCGCGTACCGGCGGCGGGTGCAGCAGGCACCCTGGCGCCTGCGGCGCGCCGAGGCGGGGGGCGGGGCGTTCCTCGAACTCGGCCTGCCGCTGCTGGACCTCGCGGGCTGGCTCCTCGACTTCCCGCGCATCGAGCGCGTGAGCGCGGCGATGGAGCGCGCGCGGGGCGCCAACGCCGTCGAGGACTCGGCGATCGTGTTCATCGAGTGCCAGGGGGGCTTCACCGTCACCATCGACGTCCACGCCAACTACGTCGGCGAGGACCAGCGATGGTGGTTCGAGCTCGTCGGCACCAAGGGATCGGCGCGCCTGCACCCGCTGCGGCTCGTCAAGGAGATCCACGGGCAGGCGGAGGACGTCTCGCCCACCGGCGCGCAGACCAAGGACACCGCATTCATCCAGAGCTACCGCTCCGAGCTCGCGCACTTCGTGGCCGCCGTGCGCGAGGAGGCCCCGTACGAGCCGCCGCGCGACCAGATCCGCGTGTACAAGCTGCTCGAGCTCATCTACAAGGCCGCCGACACCGCCACCGAACTGCGGCCGTGATCGCACGCCTCGCCACGCTCCTCGCCACGCTCCTCGCGCTCGGGGGCCGCGCGGCGGGGGCGCAGGCCCCCCTCACCGGCGGCGCGCAGCTCCGGGTCTCCATCCTCACCTTCGGGCCCGGCAGCGCCGTCTTCGAGCGCTTCGGCCACAACGCGATCCGCATCACCGACGCGAACACGGGGATGGACCTCGCGTTCAACTGGGGCATGTTCTCGTTCGACGACCCCAACTTCCTCGGCCGCTTCCTCAGCGGCGACACGCGCTACTGGGTCGAACCCTTCCCGGCGCGCTGGCTCATCGGCGTGTACGAGCGGCAGGACCGCGAGGTCGTCGAGCAGGTCCTCGCGCTCACGCCCGCGCAGCGCGCCGCGCTCGCGGACCTCGCGACCACGAACGCGCGCGAGGAGAACAAGTACTACCGCTACGACTACTTCCGCGACAACTGCAGCACGCGCGTGCGCGACGCGCTCGACGCCGTGCTCGGCGGCGCGCTCCGCCGGCGGTTCGAGCCCATCACCACGGCCTGGACCTATCGCTCGGAGTCGGTGCGGCTGACCACGCCGGCCGCGCTCGCCCAGGCCGGGATCGACATCGCCCTCGGGATCCCGGCCGACCGGCCGATCTCCGCGTGGGAGTCGATGTTCATCCCGATGCGGCTGCGGGACCACCTGCGCGAGGTGACCGTCCCCGGACCCGACGGCACGCCGGTGCCGCTCGTCGCCGCGGAGGCGCGGCTCTTCGAGGCGACACGCGCGCCGGAGCCGGCGGAGCGGCGGGGCCTCGCGCTCGGCGTCTGGGGACCGGTCCTCACCGTCTGGATGCTCTTCCTCGTGCCGCTCTCGGCCGCGAGCCGCCGGCGGACGCGCATCCCGGCCGCGGTGGTGGCCGGGCTCTGGTACGGCCTCACCGGGCTCGTCGGTGCAATCCTCGTCGCCATGTGGGTCGGCTCGGCGCACGTCTTCTGGTACCGCAACCTGAACCTGCTCCTGCTCTCGCCGGTCGGGCTCGTCGCCGCGGTGCCCGTCGCCCGTGCCGTGCTCCGCCAGCGCGCGACGCCGCTCGCCCGGGGCCTCGTGCTCGCGATCGCGGCCCTGGCCGCGGCCGCCCTCCTCGTCGGCTTGGTGGGGCCGCAGGCCATGGGCGGTCCGCTGCTGCTGCTGCTCCTGCCGCACCTCGCCCTCGCGTTCGCCGTCGTCCGCCACATGCAGGGCGCCGCGGCGACGGCGGACGCCGACCCGGCGGCGCGTGCGCTGCCGGTGGGGGCCTCCTGAGCGCCGGCCTCACGGCCACCCTCGCCACCGACCTCGCCGCCGGCGTCGACGTCGGCGGGACGTTCACCGACTGCGCCGCGATCGCGCTCGATGGCCTGGTGCACGCGCGCAAGGTGCTCTCCACGCCCGAGGACCAGGGGATCGGCGTGGTGGCGGCGCTCGAGGCGCTCGCCGCGCCGGCCGGCGCGGTCACCCGGCTCGTGCACGGGACGACCGTCGTGACGAACCTCCTGCTCGAGCGCACCGGCGCGCGCGTGGTGCTCGTCGCCACCGCCGGCGCGACCGACCTGCTCGAACTCCGGCGGCAGGACCGCGCGTCGCTCTACGACCTCACGGCGCGGCATCCCGCGCCCCTCGTCGCGGCCGGAGACGTGGTCGCCGCGGTCGAGCGCCGCACGCCGCACGCGGTGGAGCGCCCGCTCACGGACGCGCAGGTGGTCGAGGTCGTGCGCGCGGTGGTCGCGCTCGCGCCCGAGGTCGTGGTCGTCGCCCTGCTGCACGCCTACGACGACGATGCGCACGAGCGGCGGCTCGCGGCCGCGCTGCACGCCGCCCTTCCCACGGCGATCGTGGTCGCCGCCACCGACGTCCTGCCAGAGATCCGCGAGTACGAGCGGACGGCCACCGCGGTGGCCGAGGGGTACGCGCGGCCGGCGGTGGCGCGCTACCTCGCGCGCCTCGGGGAACGGCTCGCGCGCGCCGGACATCCGGCCCCCGCGGTGATGACCTCCGGGGGCGGCATGCGCTCCGCCGCGGAGGCCGCGGGGCAGGCGGCCTCGCTCGCACTCTCCGGACCCGCCGGGGGCGTGGTCGGCGCGGCCGCCGTGCTCCGCGCCGCCGGCATGCGGAACGCCCTCACCATCGACATCGGCGGCACGAGCGCCGATGCGGGCCTCATCCTCGATGGCGAGCCGCTGGTCGAGCCGGGCGGTGCCGTCGCCGGCGTCCCCATCGCGCTCCCGCGCGTGCTCGTCGAGACGGTCTCGGCGGGTGGCGGCAGCATCGCATGGGTCGATGAAGGGGGCGCGCTGCGCGTCGGGCCGCGCAGCGCCGGCGCGCGCCCCGGTCCGGTCGCCTTCGGTCGGGGCGGGGTGGAGCCCACCGTGACGGACGCGCAGGTCGTGCTCGGGCGCATCGGGGCGGGCGGTTGGAGCGGCGGCGTCGCCCTCGACCGCGCCGCCGCGCGCGCCGCCCTCACGGCGCTCGCCGCGCGCCTCGGCGCGCCGGTCGAGCGTACCGCCGAGGCGATCGTGCGCGCCGCCGACGCGGAGATGGCGCGCGCGCTCCGGCGCGTGAGCGTCGACCGCGGCGTCGATCCGCGCACCTGTGCGCTCGTGGCGTTCGGGGGCGGGGGCCCGCTGCACGCCTGCGCCCTCGCCGACGCGCTCGCGATGCGCACCGTGCTCGTGCCCCCCTTCGCCGGCGTGCTCAGCGCGGTGGGGCTCGCCATGGCGCCCGAGCGGCGCGAGGTGGCGGCGAGCCTGCTGATGCCGACCGGGGCGCTCGACGAGGCGCGGCTGCGCGCGGCCTGCGAGGCGCTGGGCGCGCGCGTCGCGGGGGCGGAGCGCCGGTGGCTGCTGCGGGCGCGGTACGAGGGGCAGGGGCACGAACTGGAGGTGGCGGTCGCGCCGGGAGACGATGGCGCGGCGGTCCGCGCGCGCTTCGAGGCGGCGCACGAGGCGCTCTACGGGTTCGGACTCGCACGCGCCGTGGAGTGCGTCGCGCTGCGGCACGTCGCGAGCGATCCGGGGACGCCGGCCACCTTTCGCCGCGATCCGGCGGCCCCCGCCTACGACGTGGATGCGGCGATCGACCACGGCGGCGCGGCCGCGCCGGCGCCGGTCGACGGTCCACGCGCCATCACGCTCCCCGACGCGACGCTCTGGGTCGCGGCCGGGTGGCGTGCGACGCCGCTCGCCATCGGCGGCTGGCGGCTCGATCGCGCGGAGGGCCCGTGACGCGCGATCCGGGCGCTCCCGCGCCGGCCCTCGACCCGCTCGAGCTCGCCGTCTGGTCCTCCGCGGTCGCGATGATCGCCGAGGAGATGGGCTCGGTGCTCGTGCGCGGCGCGCTCTCGCCCAACATCCGCGAGCGGCGCGACGCCTCCTGCGCGCTCTTCGACGCCGACGGCCGGATGGTCGCGCAGGCCGCGCACATCCCCGTCCATCTGGGCGCGCTCCCCGAGGCCGTGCGCGCCGTGCGCGCGGCATCCCCCGCCGCCGGCGACGTCTTCCTCCTCAACTCGCCCTGGCAGGGCGGGTCGCACCTCCCCGACCTCACCATGGTCGAGGCGATCGACGACGGCCACGGCCGCGTCGCGGGCTTCGCGGTCGTGCGTGCGCACCATGCCGACGTGGGCGGGATGAGTCCCGGGTCGATGCCGCAGGGCGCGACCGAGCTGGTGCAGGAGGGGCTCGTGGTGCCCCCGGTGCGGCTGGCGCGCGCCGGCCGCGTGGACGAGGAGCTGCTCGCCTTCATCCTCGCCAACGTCCGCACGCCCGCAGAGCGCCGCGGCGACCTCGCCGCGCAACGCGCGTCCTGCGCGGTCGGCGCGCGCGGGTGGCGGGCGCTGCTGGCGCAGCACGGGGCCGCGCGGCTCGCGCAGGTGACCGCTGGCCTGCTCGACTACGCGGAGCGGCGCGCGCGCGCGCGCCTGGGGGCGCTCGAGGGCGCGCGCGGCGTCGCCGAGGACGTCCTCGAGGGCGATGGCGTCTCGGACGCCGACGTCCCGCTCCGGGTGGCCCTCGCCGTCACGCGCGGCACGCTGCACCTCGACTTCGCCGGCACCGCGCCGATGGTGCGTGGCAACGTGAACTGTCCGATCCAGGTCACGCGGGCCGCCGCGCTCTTCGTGCTGCGCTCGCTCCTCCCCGACGACGTGCCGACGAACGACGG
>CAZPJF010000137.1:0-8829 GCA_964586095.1 uncultured Gemmatimonas sp.
CACGCCGCTCACCCACGGGTTCGACGGCTCCGAGAGGATCAGGTCGTAGCGCCGCCCCGACGCCGCGAAGTGGCTCTTGGCGTCGTCGTGCACGAACTGCGAGCGCGGGTCGTCGTAGGCGCGGATGTTCACCGGCAGGAAGAGCCGCGACGCCTCGATCATCTCGGGCTCGATGTCGATCGTCTCGAGCCACTCGAGGTGCTCGCTGCCCAGCAGGATGTGCGAGCTGATCCCCGAGCCGTGGCCGATGACCGCCGCCTCGCGCGCCCGCGGCGCGTGGGCGAGCGTGATCAGCGGCAGCAGCACCTGCGTCGACTCGTCCCCCTCGAGCGGGCGGCGCAGCGAGTCCGCGGCGGGCGGCTCGGCGAACCAGTAGGCCGAGAGCGACGCGTCGGGCTTGCCGTTGGTCGCGAGCGAGTAGCCGCTGTCGCTGCCCTGGCGGACGCTCACCGTGGCGGTGCGGCCGTCCTGGTAGAACGCCACCTCGCGTTCGCCGCGCTCCGGGACGTTGGCGTAGCGGAAGACGCCGCTCGAGAGGATCCCGGGGTCGAGCGGTGGGCCGATGAGCGCGCCGACCACCACCGCCACGCCGGCGGCGCTCGCGAGCGTCGCGGTCTGGCGCCGCGCCACGCTCCCGCGGGCCCGATGCCAGAGCAGCCACACGCCGAGCGCGATGTCGACCGCGCCCCCGGTGATCAGGAGCAGCCGGAGCCCGAGCAGGGGCAGGAGCCAGAGCGCCGCCGCCGCGACGCCGCCGATCGACCCCAGCGTGTTCCAGGCGTACACGCTCCCCACCGCGCGCTCGCCGTGCCCCGCGCCGAGCAGCGTGCGCGTGATGAGCGGCAGCGTGACGCCGGCGCAGAAGGTCGGCGGGAGCATCACCGCGAGCGCGATCCCGTACCGCGCGAGATTGTACAGCCGGTACGCGGCGAGGTTCTCGTCGAGCGCGTTGATCAGCGCCGCCATCCAGTGGAAGGCGAAGCCGTACACGCCGATCGTCGCGATGGCGAGCGTGCCCATCGCGAACTGCGTGATGCCGAGCATCCGCACCGGGTCCTGCACGCGGTCGGCGCGGCGGCGCACCCAGAACGCCCCGAGCGCGAGCCCGAGGATGAACGCCGAGAGCATGAGCTCGAACGCATGCGTCGCACTCCCCAGCACGAGCGAGAGCATGCGGATCCAGGCGATCTCGTAGATGAAGCTCGCCACCGCGGTGCCGAAGCTCACCGCGAGGAGGAGGCCCCAGAGGCCGCGCGCGTCGGGGGCCGCCACCGCGGCGGGCGCGTCCCTGGGACCCAGCACGACCGCATCGAACGCCTCCTCCACCTCGTCGCCCTCGGCCGCGTCCCCCGCGCCGAACGCGGGCTCCATCGACCGCACCGCGCCGTACGTCACGAGCGCGGCCACGAGGTTCATCACCGCCGCGGTGAGCAGCGTGCCCGGCAACCCCAGCGCACCGATCAGCCAGAACCCCGCGAGCAGCACCCCACCGGCCGCGCCGAGGGAGTTCGCGAAGTAGAGGATGCCGATCACGCGGCCGCTGGCCGCCCCGGCCTCGCGCTGCGCCGGCGCGAGGCGCCGCAGCAGCCCCGCGCTCATCAGCGGGAAGGTGGTCCCCAGCAGGACCGACTGCGGCAGGATCAGGAGCGCCGCGATCGCCCACTTCACGGCCACGAGCAGCGAACCGCCGGCCAGCGCCGGGAAGACGATGTCGTACGCGACCGTGCTCACCCACTGGAACGCCGCATGGAAGCCGAGCCCGATGAGGCCCACCACGAACTCGATGCCGGCGTACCACAGGAGCGGCTGCGCGAGCCGCGCGGAGCGCCGCGCGGCCCACGCCGCCCCGGCGGACATCCCGCCCAGGAAGATGACGAGGACGATCACCTGCGCGTACGCGCTGTGCCCCACGAAGAGGCCGAGGTACCGGCTCCAGATGGACTCGTAGATGAGCCCGGCCGCGCCCGACAGGATGAAGACCAGCGTGAGCAGCAGCGTCACGTCGGCGGCTCGCCCGTGAAGAGCACCTGCTCGATCGTCTGGCGCTCGAGGAGCGTGCGGGTGGCGCGCCCCCCGGGCGCCTCCTGCACCAGGCTCTCCGCCACCATGAAGCGGATCACCGGCACGAAGGGCACGAGCTCCTCGTAGTCGACCTTGCTCGACAGGTGCAGCAGGTGCCGGAACTGCGGGGGCGGCTTGGTGAGCGTGAACGTCGCATGCCGCAGCTGGAAGTCGGCGGGGTCGAGCCAGGCGACCACGTTCACGTCGGTGCCACGCAGCCGCTCGGCCGCGACGATGTCGATCCGCAGCAGGCGCCGCCCCTCCTTCTCCTCGAGCCCCGCGATGTGGAAGCAGTGATTGTCCACGAACGCGTCGCTCGCGAGGTCCCCGATCGACGGGATCCGAATGATCCACTCGCCCGGACCGCCGGACTCGCGGCGCTCGCGCCCGACCAGCGTCCCGGGGGCGTAGGACCACGCCGGCCGCCCCGCGATGGTCACCGTGTCGGTGCGCTCGAGCGTCTCGGTCCCGCTCGGCTCGCGGCGCGAGAACTCCCGGCGCGCGCGATAAACGAACGGATGGTTCCGCACGAGGAGCCGGTACCGCTCGGCGTTCTGCCGCAGCTGCCCGATGATCGCGACGCTCTGCGGGTCGCTCCCGCTGCGGCGCCCCAGTCCCGGCCGCCGGCAGGGGGGCCATGCCACCACCCGCACGGCGTCGAGCCGGAAGGAGACGCGTGCGAGCGCGATGGTCACCGACTGGGTGGGCGCGTCGGTCACCGTGACCGTCGTGTCCTTGGGCGTGAACCCGAGCCGCTTCACCACGAGACGCACCGGGCCCGGCGCGGCGAGGGGCAGCACCACGGCCCCGCTCGCCGAGGTGAAGCGCTCGATGCCGAGGGCCGGCAGCGCCACGACGCTGTAGCCGAGCGGCGCGCCCTCCACGCTCGTCACGACCCGCACCGTGAGGTGGTGCGGCGCCGCCTGGGCCCCCGCCGCGCCGCACGGCACGAAGAGCGCGAGCAGCGCGACGGCGAGGGCGGCGACGCACCTCACGGCCGCACCTCGCCCAGGAGCGAGTCCGGCCGTACTCCCTGGAACAGCACCCGCTCGAACGTCTGCCGCTCGATGTAGGTCCGCGTGCGCGTCCGGCTCTCGCGCACCGTGTTCTCGGCCACGGTCAGCTGCATCACCGGCACGAACGGCAGCAGCTCGCGGTAGCGCACTCGCGTCACGAGCGCGAGGAGCCCGCGCACCTGCGGCGGCGGCCGGGTGAGCGTGAAGCTTGCGTGCCGCAGCTGGTAGTCCTCGGGGTCGAGCCAGGCGGCGGCATGCACGTCCACGCTCTTCAGCGCGTCGGCCGCGACCATGTCCACGCGCAGCAGCCGCTGCCCCTCCTTCTCCTCGATCCCCGCCACGTGGAAGCAGTGGGCGTCCACGAACGCGTCCTCGGCGAGGTCGCTGATCGTCGGGATCCGCATGATCCACTCGCCGCGCCGGCCCGGCGCCAGGGTCTGCTGCCGCGCCACCAGCGTGCCCGGCCGGTAGCTCCAGTCGCTCGTGCTCTCGAGCGGCAGCGTCGACACGGCCTGCGCGACGTAGGAGCCGTCGGCGGAACGCTCGCCGAACTCGCGCCGCATCGTGTAGATGAACGGGTACGTGCGAACCAGCAGCCGGTACCGTTCCGCGTTCTGCCGGAGCTGGTCGACGATGCCGCGCACCTGCGCATCCGCCTCCGCGAGGCCGGGCGCGGTGCACGGGGGCCAGTCGACCACGCGCACCTCCGCGAGGCGGAACGTCACGCGCGCGAGCGCGACGGTGACGGCCTGCGTCATCGCGTCGGTCACGAGGATCGTCGTGTCCTTGGGCGTGAAGCCGAGGCGCTTCACGCGCAGGAGCAGCGGGCCGGGGTCGACCGGCACTACCACCGCGCCCTGCGCGGAGGTGAAGCGCTCGATCCCGCGCGCCGGCACGGCGACGACGCTGTACCCGAGCGGCTGGCCTTCGGGCGCCGTGACGACCCGCACAGTGAGGTTCCGCGGCGCCTCCTGCGCACCGAGCGTGCCGGGCGCGCCGAGCGCGGCGCCAAGCGCGGCGGGGAGCGCCGGGGCCACGCCGATCCCGCCGGCGGCCACCCCGACGGCCGCCACCGCGGCCACGACCTGCGCGACGACGACGCGGCGCATGCGCCTACCGTCCGCGCGGCTTCGGCAGGGGCGTGCGCGGCATCAGCGCGGCGCGGTTCGCCACGTGGTAGACCACCGAGGCCAGCACCATCGCCGACGCCTTGAGGTCCTCCTCCACGAGGAAGCCCGCGCCGTCGAGCCCGGTGTGATGCGTGCGCGACTCGTAGTCCATCTCGTCCTGGATGCTGTTGAAGCCGGGGAGGCCCACGCCGGTGAACGCGAGGTGGTCGGTGCTGCCGCGGTTCTCGAGGCTCAGCGCCGTCGCGCCGTGGTCCGCCCACGGCGCAAGGTACGCCGCGAGGATCGGCCGCGCCGCAGCATTCCCTTGCAGGTACCACCCGCGGATCCGCCCCGTGCCGTGGTCCACGTTGAAGTAGGCCGAGAGCCGCGCATGGTCGGGCTTGAGCGCCATCGTCACGTGGTCGCCGAAGTGGCGGCGGACGTAGCCGGCGGAGCCGAGATAGTCCTCCTGTTCCTCGCCGTCCCAGAGGGCCACGCGGACCGTACGGCGTGGCCGCGCCCCGATCGCCGAGAGGATGCGGAGCGCCTCCATCGCGACGGCCGAGCCGGCGGCGTTGTCGGTCGCGCCACCCGCGGCGTGCCAGCTGTCGAAGTGGCCGCCGAGCATCACCACTTCGTCCTTGAGTAGCGGGTCGCTCCCCTCGAGCTCGGCGATCACGTTCACGCCGATGGTGTCGGCGGGATTCGTGCGCGTCGCCAGCGACAGCGCCAGCGTCACCGGCTGCGCCTGGTCGAGGAGGAACTGCACGCGGCGGTACTGCTCACGCGCGAGCGTGAAGGCCGGCACGTTCACGTCGCGCGGGGAGACGGCGCTGTTGTACTGCGTCGAGCGGATGGTCAGCTCATTCCCGCTCGGCTCCACCACCGCGGCGACCCCTTCGCGCATCATCCATTCGAGGAGCTCGCGGCGCGCCTTGAGCCCCGCCTCCCAGTCGTCGAAGTCCTCCCAGTACGTGCGGGGCGACCCGGGATCGGTGATGCGCGCCTTGGCGGCCAGCTCCTCCGCGGTGAGTCGCGCCGCACCCGGCGCGAAGCGCTCCTCGAGCGCCGCCTGCTCGCTCACGCGCCCGAGCAGGACGATCCGGCCCCGGAGCTTCCCGCTCCAGGTGGCGCGGTCGGCCGCGCGCGCCAGCGAGGGCACGAGCAGCGGCGTCCCGCGCACCGTGCCCTCGAGCGGCAGGCTCCACGCCTTGGGGAGCGCGTGCAGCCGCAGGTAGAACGGCGAGGTCATCTCCGCCGAGTGCTGTTCGAGTGCCCAGGCCGGACCGCGCGTGCCCCACGGCTCGAGCGCGGCGCGCGTCGCGCCGAAGCGGCGCAGCTCGCGCACCGCCCACTCGGCGGCGGCCGTGTAGCCCGGCGCGCCCGAGAGGCGTGGACCGAAGCCCTCGCTGAGCATGCGCGCCGTGGCGAGCACCTGCGAGCGCTCCGTGCCCTCTTGGCGGATGCGCGCGTTGATCACCGCGTCCACCGGCTCCGCGGGGCCCGATGCGGCGCGCGTCGGCGCGCCCGGGGTGCGTCGCTGCGCGAGCGTGCGGGACGGCAGGAGGATCGCGGGGAGCGCGACGGCGAGGACCAGGAGCCGGTTCGCGTTCACGGACGCACGCCCTTCTGTTCGAGGAATCCGCGCGTCCAGTAGATGACCAGCGCACACGGCTTGTCCTGCCCGTTGGGCCACGCGAGCCGCTTGTACGCGGCGGGGACCTTCTCGTACGCGTCGTAGTGCTCGATCGCGACGATCTGGTCGGGGCGGATGTTCTCCTCGGCGGCCGTCCGATGCCGCCCGTTCCACCCGGCCATGAGGCAGCGCCACCCCGTGGTGCTCGCGACTTGCCAGTCCTGGCCGATGACCGGGTCGAACCCCGGCTCGCGCCGGAGTCCCGGCAGCCCCTCGAACATGTCGGCCCAGAAGTGCGCCCGGAGCGCAGCGAGCTCGTGCGGGCCGCGGAACTGCCCGATCGCCGCGCGACGTCGGCACTCGAAGCCCGCGAAGTCGAACGCCGCGCAGCCGTCGTGCGACACGATGCGCACCGTGTCGAGCGCCGCCACCACGCGCTGCAGCCGGAACGTGACCTCGGGCACGGCCTCGTCCAGCATGTTCACGGGCCGGTCCGCGGGCTGGTAGCCGGGGAGGCGTGCCATCACCAGCTGCTGCCCGAACGGGAGCCGCGCGAGGGTGAAGCGCCCGTCCCGCCCGGTGCGGGTCGAGCGATCGGCGTTGACCGAGCGCACCTCGACGTTCGCAAGCGGCCGCCCGGCGGTGTCGGTCACGATGCCGCGCAGCACGCCGGCCTGCGCGGCGAGCGCGACGGGAGTGCCGAGCAGTGCGGCCAGCAGGGCCACCACGGGCGCCACGCCGGTCGTGGTTCGCCGCCGGGTCGGCGCGTGGCGCAGTGGACGCGGCGACCGCGGCTTGCGCGGGCCGGGAGGACTGTCGCAGGGCATACGACAGGAATGTACGCCACGGCCGCATGGATGTGCCGGGGCAGCGGCTGCGTCACCACGCCGGCCCGTCGGGCCGCCACGCGCCGCCTGCGCGATACCCCGCGCCGCGGCGCGCCCGCCGCCGTGTCGAGCGCCGCGGTGCCGAGCGCCGCCATGCCCCGCCGCGAGACCTAGCGCCGCGCGAGCTTGTCCAGGAACGCCTTCCGCGCCTTCGCGACCTTGGGCGCCACCACCACCGCGCAGTACGGATTCTGCGGGTTCCGCGCGAAATAGTCGTCGTGGTACGCCTCGGCGGGCCAGAAGCGCTCGAGTGGGCGCAGCTCGGTGACGATCGGGTCCGGCCAGTGCCGCTGCGCTGCCGCCAGGGCCTCGCGCGCGACCGCGGCCTGCGGCTCGGAATGCGTGAAGATCGCGGAACGGTACTGCGGGCCCACGTCGTTCCCCTGCCGATCCCGCGTCGTGGGATCGTGGATGGTGAAGAAGACGTCGAGCAGCTCGCGGAACGAGATCTCCGCCGGGTCGAACGCGACCTGCACGACCTCCGCGTGGCCCGTCTGCTTGCCGCAGACCTGCTCGTACGTGGGGTTCGCCACGTGCCCGCCCGCATAGCCGCTCTTCACGCCATGCACGCCGCGCAGCAGCAGGTAGACCGCTTCGAGGCACCAGAAGCAGCCGCCGGCGAGCGTGGCGAGCTCACGAGCCGGCGCACCGGCCGCGCGCGACGCCGTGTCCGTGCCCGGCGCACCGGCCGAAGCGGCCCCGCGGGCATCGGCGCGGCTCACATGCCCTCCGCCGCGCGCCGGGCCGCGTCCTCGAAGAGCGGCACGAAGCGCTCGTAGCCCTCGGCCGCGAGCCGGTCGACCGGGATGAACCGGAGCGCTGCCGAGTTGATGCAGTAGCGCAGGCCGCTCGGACCGGGGCCGTCGTCGAACACGTGCCCCAGGTGCGAGTCGCCCTGCGCGGAGCGCACTTCGGTGCGCACCATGAAGTGCGACGCGTCGCGATGCTCGGTCACGTGGGACGCCGCGACCGGGCGCGTGAAGGAGGGCCACCCGGAGCCGGAGTCGAACTTGTCGAGCGACGAGAACAGCGGCTCGCCGGAGACGACGTCGACGTAGAGCCCTGGCTCGTGATGATCCCAGAACTCATTGCGGAACGGCGGCTCGGTCGCGCTGCACTGCGTCACCTGGTACTGCATCGGGGTGAGCTTGGCCGCGAGGGCGGGGTCGTCTGGCTTGCGCTTGGACATCGGGTCCGTCGGCTGGGTGGAGGAATGTCGAGTCGCGCACAGAATCGACGCAGGTATATGAAGGTTCCGCGCCGCCCGCCACGTCAGGTCGATTCCTGGACAACCGGACCGGCATACGGTTGAAAGCTTGACAGGCGTCGCACTTTACCGAATAAATCCCGGCAATCAGAGCGCTCACCCCACGTAAAGGTCCGGCGAAACCTGAACGGAGGCCATTGCGTTGTAAGCAAGCAGTCACTTGCTTTGCAAGCACTCGCTTGCGTTGTGAATCGCTTCACAAGAACAGATGACCGAACCGACCCGTCAACAGATCCTCGAAGCCGCCGTCCGCGTCTACTCCGAAGCGGGCTTCCGCGGTGCCACCACCCGACGCATCGCCGATGAGGCGGGCGTCAACGAAGTCACGCTCTTCCGGCTCTTCGGCTCCAAGGCGCAGCTGATCACCGAGGCCGTCCGCGCGCACGCGGGCGAACGCGAGAATCCGCCGCTGCCCGAGGTCCCCGTCGATCCGGCCGCCGAGCTCACCGCGTGGGCCACGGCCGACCACCAGTTCCTCCTCGGCTACCGCGGCATGATCCGCACGGCGATGGCCGAGATGCACGAACGTCCCGAGTGTGCGGACACCACCATGGCCAAGCCGCACCAGACCCACGAGCAGCTCGTCCGCTACGTCCAGCGCCTCGCGCAGCACGGGTTCATCCCGTCGGCCGCGGACGCGAAGCCGGCGGCGGCGATGCTCCAGGGCGCGGTCTTCGCCGACGCGATGGGGCGCGACATGATGCCCGAGATGTTCCTCCCCGTGGACCAAGCACCCGCGACCTACGTGCGACTCTTCCTCCGCTCCCTCGGCGCCACGCTGGCGCTCCTCCTGGCCGTGCTCGTCTCCCCGCGCGCGCTCGACGCGCAGCAGCCCGCCCCCGCCCCCGCCGCC
>CAZPJF010000138.1:0-8792 GCA_964586095.1 uncultured Gemmatimonas sp.
GCCGGATGCGGATGCCGGGTGCGGATGGGCCACTCCTTCTCGACCACCACATGACTGCTGCTCCTCCGCTGGATCCTGCGCTCGATGCGCTCTGGATGCCGTTCACGGCCAACAAGGCCTTCAAGGCGAAGCCGCGGATGCTGGTGGCGGCGAAGGACATGCACTACGTGTCGGACGATGGCCGGCGGATCCTCGACGGGACGGCCGGGCTCTGGTGCGTGAACGCGGGGCACTGCCGCGCGCCGATCGTGGAGGCGGTGCAGCGGGCGGCGGCGACGCTCGACTTCGCGCCGAGCTTCCAGATGGGGCATCCGGCGAGCTTCGCGCTCGCGAAGGCGCTCACCGGGATCCTCCCGCCGGGGTTCGACCAGGTCTTCTTCTCCAACTCCGGCTCGGAAGCGGTCGACAGCGCGCTCAAGATCGCGCTCGCCTACCACGCCGCGCGCGGCGAGCCGCAGCGGACGCGCTTCATCGGGCGGGAGCGGGGATACCACGGCGTGGGGTTCGGCGGGATCTCCGTGGGCGGGATCGCCCCGAACCGCGCGGCGTACACGGCGCAGCTGCTGCCGCGCATCTCGCACCTCCCGCACACGCATGACCCGGCGCGCAACGCGTTCGCGCGCGGGATGCCCGCGCACGGCGCCGAGCGCGCGGATGCGCTCGAGGCGCTCGTGGCCGAGCATGGGGCGGAGACGATCGCGGCGGTGATCGTGGAGCCGGTGGCGGGCTCGACCGGCGTGCTGATCCCGCCGACGGGATACCTGGAGCGCCTGCGCGCGATCTGCGACCGGCACGGGATCCTGCTGGTCTTCGATGAGGTGATCACGGGATTCGGGCGGCTGGGCGCACCGTTCGCGGCGCAGTACTTCGGCGTGCGGCCGGACATGATCACGCTGGCGAAGGGGATCACCAACGCCGCGGTGCCGATGGGCGCGACGGCGGTGCGGGGGAGCATCTACGACACCGTGGTGAACGCGACCGCGAAGGGAATCGAGTTCTTCCACGGGTACACGTACAGCGGGCACCCGCTGGCGGCGGCGGCGGGGCTGGCGACGCTGCAGCTCTACGCGGACGAAGGGTTGCTCACGCGCGCGGCGGCGATGGCGCGGGTGTGGGAGGAGGCGGTGCACACGCTGCGGAGCGCGCCGCGGGTGATCGACGTGCGGAACCTCGGGCTCGTCGCGGGGATCGAGCTCGAGATGCGGGACGGGGCGCCGGGAGCGCGGGCGTTCGACGTGTTCGTGAATGCGTTCTTCGAGCAGGATGTGCTGATCCGGACCACGGGGGACATCATCGCGCTCTCGCCGCCGTTGATCATCTCCGAAGGCCAGGTGGGGGAACTCGTGGAGCGGGTGCGGCGGGCGATCGAGGCGGTCGCGTGACCGGGCGCGCGGGGTGGCGCGGATGCGGGGTGTGGGGGCGAGCGATGCTCGCCTTCGCGCTGCTGGGTGCGCCGGAGCTCGGGGCGCAGCGGGCGCGGGCGGGGGAGCTGGGGATCACGCCGCTGATCGGCGGCGTCGCGGGGGCGCGGAACGCGATCACGGATGTCGCGGGGGTGGAGGTGGGGCATTCGACCATCATCCGCGGGGAGGCGGGGCCGCTCGTCGTCGGGCGCGGGCCGGTGCGCACGGGGGTCACCATCGTGCACCCGCGCGGGCGGGCGTCCAACGACCCGGTGTTCGGGGCGTGGTTCACGCTCAACGGCAACGGCGAGATGACCGGCACCACCTGGCTCGAGGAGGGCGGCATCCTCGAGGGGCCGATCGGGATCACCAACACCAACAGCGTCGGCGTGGTGCGCGACGGCATCCTCCAGTGGCAGGTGGGGACGCCGGGGCTGCAGCCGTGGGGCCTCCCGGTCGCGGCCGAGACGTGGGATGGCGTGCTGAATGACATCAACGGCTTCCACGTGAAGCCGGAGCATGTGCGCGAGGCGCTGGACGGCGCGCGCGGCGGCGCGGTGGCCGAGGGGAACGTCGGCGGCGGCACCGGGATGGTCTGCCTGGGATTCAAGGGCGGGATCGGCACCGCGTCGCGCACGCTGCCCGCCGCGCAGGGCGGCTACACGGTGGGCGTGCTCGTGCAGTGCAACTTCGGGCTGCAGCGGAACCTGATGATCGCCGGCGTGCCGGTGGGCCAGGAGATCACCGACCTGCCGATCTGCGCGACGGCGGAGGTGCCGCCGGGGACGCCGGGGGAGCGCGAGCGGTCGCGGTGCGGGGTGCCCGCCGGCCGCGACGACGCGGGCGAGCGCACCGAGCTCGGGTCGATCATCGCGGTGGTGGCGACCGACGCGCCGCTGCTGCCGCACCAGCTCAAGCGCATCGCGACGCGCGTCTCGCTGGGGATCGCGCGCGTGGGCGGCTACGCGTCCAACGGCTCGGGGGACATCTTCATCGCGTTCTCGACCGCGAACGCGAACAGCGCGATGGCGGAGGACTCGACGCGGCTCACGATGCTCTCGAACGCCCGCATCTCCCCGCTCTTCCAGGCGACGATGCAGGCCACCGAGGAGGCGATCGTGAACGCGATGCTCGCGGCGGAGACGATGGACGGCGTGAACTTCACGCGCGTGCACGGGCTGCCGGCGGACCGCGTGGTGCAGGCCCTGCGGAAGTACGGGCGGCTGCCGCGGCAGCCGTGAGGACCGCGCCGTGACCCGGCGGCCGGCCGGCGGTCATCGCAGCACGGGCATGGTGAACGAGGCGCCGGAGGCCCCGCCGGGCCACCGGCTCGTGACGGTCTTCACGCGCGTGTAGAAGCGGATGCCGTCCATCCCGTGCTGGTTGTGGTCGGCGAAGGCCGACTCCTTCCAGCCGCCGAACGAGTAGAACGCGAGCGGCACGGGGATGGCGACGTTGATGCCCACCATGCCGCAGCGCACGCGGTGCGCGAAGTCGCGGGCGGCGCCGCCGGAGCGGGTGAAGATCGCGACACCGTTGCCGTAGCGGTGCGCGTCGCAGAGCGCGAGCGCCTCGTCGGCGGTCGCGACGCGGACCACGCACAGCACGGGGCCGAAGATCTCGTCCTGGTAGATCGACATCCCGCGCGTGACGCGGTCGAAGAGCGAGCCGCCAAGGAAGAAGCCGGGGCCCGCGACGCGCGGATGCGTGCGGCCGTCGACGACGAGCTCCGCGCCCGCCGCGACGCCGGCGGCGAGGTACCCGGTGATGCGGTCGCGATGCGCGGCGGTCACGACCGGTCCCATGTCGGGATCCGCCGCGTGCGGCGCATCGATGCGCAGCGCGCGCACCCGCTCGGCGAGGCGCGCGACGAGCGCATCGGCGGTCGCGTCGCCCACGACGACGGCGACGGAGATCGCCATGCAGCGCTCGCCCGCGGAGCCGTAGGCCGCGCCCATGAGCGCATCGGTCACCTGCGCGAGGTCGGCGTCGGGGAGGATCACCGCGTGGTTCTTGGCGCCACCCATGGCCTGCACGCGCTTGCCGTGGCGCGCGGCGACCTCGTGCACGTGCTGCGCGACCGCCGTGGACCCGACGAAGCTGACGGCCTGCACCGCGGGGTCGGTGAGGAGCATATCCACCGCCGCCTTGTCGCCGTTGAGCACGTTGAAGGTGCCGGGGGGACCGCCCGCCTCCACCCAGAGCTCGGCGAGCCGGAGCGGGCACGACGGATCGCGCTCGCTCGGCTTGAGCACCACGCAGTTGCCGGTGGCGAGCGCGGGCCCGAGCATCCAGAGCGGGACCATCGCGGGGAAGTTGAACGGCGTGATCGCCGCCACCACGCCGAGCGGCTGGCGGAGGGAGTGCATGTCGATGCCGCGCGCGACGCCGTCCGAGAACTCGCCCTTCATCAGGTGCGGCACGCCGCAGCAGAACTCCACGACCTCGAGCCCGCGCTGGAGCTCGCCGCGGGCGTCGGCGAGGACCTTGCCGTGCTCGGCGGAGATGAGCGCGGCGAGCTCGTCCCGGTGCGCGAGGCAGAGCTCGCGGAACCGGAAGAGCACCTGCGCGCGGTCGCTCGCCGACCGTTCGCCCCAGGCGGGAGCCGCCTCGAGCGCGTCGTCGATCACGCGGCGCGCGTCGTCGGCGTCGGCGAGGGGGAGATGGGCGGCGACGGCCCCGGTGGCGGGATCGAAGACCGGCGAGGTGCGCGTGGAGTGCGCGCGGAGCCCCGTGCCGCCGGCGAAGTGCGTGAGCGTGGGGACGGACATGCGGCGACGCTACGCGTGCGGCGTGGGGGGCGCGGGCGGCGTGGGGGCCGCCGCCGACCGGGGCAGTGCGTCCGCCGCGCGGCGCGTGCGCCGGAGCTCGAGCGCGACGATGATCCCGAGCAGCGTGATCGAGACCGCCGAGATCGCGCACCAGGGGCAGAAGGTCCGCAGCACGACGAACTCGGCGTACTTGAGCCGCAGCGTGAAGAGGATCGCGGGGTACACGAGCGCCGCGAGCGCGAGGGCGGGGCCGCGCGCATCCTCGCGGCCGCCGGTGGTCCCCACGATCGCGGTGAGGAGGATCAGCGTGTAGCCCACCGCGCCGATGAGCGCGACATCGACGCCGAGGAACCAGCTCCAGCTGGAGAACTGCACGAGGGCGCAGCCGCCGCTCCCGCCGCACGCGAGGGCCCCGGCCTTGCCGATCTTCCAGAGGTGGAGGTAGGTGGCGACGAACGCGTTCACGAGGGCGATCAGGGCCACGAGCTGCCGGTAGCTGAGCCCGAGGAGCCCCGCGCGCGGTGCGCGGGCTTGAACGGTGGTCGCGGTCATGCCGTAAGTTTACCGCCGATCGCCGCGCGCCCCCACCCCCACGCCGCGCGGCCCGACACGCCAGACCGGACGGTCCCGATGTCCCCTCGTCCTCGCGCGGCCGTGCTCGCCGCCGTCGCCGCGCTCGTCCTCGCGCCGCACGCCGCGCGCGCGCAGGCGGCGCCCCTCGCCATCACCAACGTCACGGTGCTCCCGATGGACCGCGAGCGTACGCTCGCCGACCAGACGGTGATCGTGCGCGACGGGCGCATCGTCGCCATGGGCCCCGCGCGGAGCACCGCGGTGCCCACCGACGCGACCCGCATCGACGGCCGCGGGCGGTTCCTGATGCCCGGCCTCGCCGAGATGCACGCGCACGTGCCGCCGGGGAACCCGACCGACGAGCAGCTCGCCGACATCCTGTTCCTCTACGTCGCCAACGGGATCACGACGATCCGCGGGATGCTCGGCGCGCCGTACCAGATCGCGCTGAAGGAACGGATCGCCAAGGGGGAGCTGCTCGGCCCGCGCTTCTTCCCCGCCGCGCCGTCGCTCAACGGCAACTCGGCGCCGAACCCGGCGGCCGGCGTCGCGGCGGTGAAGGCCGCGAAGGCGGCCGGCTACGACCTCATGAAGATCCATCCCGGCTTCAGCCGCGAGACGTGGGATGCGAGCGTCGCCGAGCTCAAGGCGCAGGCGATGACCTTCGGCGGGCACGTGCCGATGGCGGTGGGCGTGGTGCATGCCATGCGCACGGGGATCTCGACCATCGACCACGTGGACGGCTACCTCGAGGCGTCGGTGCGCGACAGCAGCGTGTACACGATGCCGGGGGCCACGCTCGGCGACGTGATCGCCGCAGTGGACCCGTCGCGCTTCCGCGCGCTCGCCGAGGAATCGAAGGCGCGCGGCGTGTGGAACGTGCCGACCATGTACCTCTGGGAGAACTTCTACAACGACCGCACGCCGGAGGAGCTCGGCGCGCTCCCGGAGATGCGCTACGCGAGCGGCGCGCAGGTGACCGCGTGGATGAACCAGAAGCGGAACCGCGCGCTCGCGGACGAGAACCAGCGGATGACGCCCGAGCGCCGCGCGCGCTACCTCGAGCTGCGGCGCCAGATGCTGCGGACCCTGGCCGACGTCGGTGCGCCGCTGCTGATGGGGACCGACTCGCCGCAGATGTTCAACGTGCCGGGGTTCGCGCTGCACCGGGAGCTGCAGGTGGCCAAGGGGGCGGGGCTGACCAACTACCAGGTGCTCGAGAGCGGCACGCGGAACGTGGGCCGCTACGTGGCCGAGGCGCTGCGGCAGGACGGCGCGTTCGGGACCGTGGCCGCGGGGCAGTGGGCCGACCTGGTGCTGCTCGAGGCGAACCCGCTCGAGGACCTCGCCCACCTGACGCGCCGCGTGGGGGTGCTGGTCCGCGGTCGCTGGGTGAGCGCGGAGGAGATCACGCGGGGGCTCGAACAGCTCGCCGCGAAGCATGCCATGAACCGGCCGGGCGAATGACGCGGCCCGCACGAGAGGACGGGATGCCGACGTCGCACGTGGTCCACAAGGTCACGCCGGTCCTGATGGTGGAGTCCATCGAACCGGTGCTCCCGTTCTGGGAGCGCCTGGGCTGGGTGAAGGTGGCCGAGGTGCCGCACGGCGCGCACCTCGGCTTCGTGATCCTGGTGAAGGATGGCGTGGAACTCATGTACCAGACCCGCGCGAGCGTGGCGGAGGACCTGCCGCCGCTCGCGGCCTCGCCGATGGGGGGCACGTTCCTGTTCATCGAGGTCGATGACCTCGACGCGACGATCGCCGCGCTCGGCGACACGCCGCTGCTCTTCCCGCGCCGGACCACGTTCTACGGGATGGCGGAGGTCGGCGTGCGGGAGCCGGGCGGGAACGCCGTGACGTTCGCCATGAGGATGAAGGAGGGAGGATGAAGGAGGGAGGATGAAGGAGGAAGGGGTGGCCGGACCGACCGGCGCGCCCTTTCCTCCTTCATCCTCCACCCTCAGTCTATTGCCCGAGGTCGTCGAGCCGCGGGTTGACGATCGAGTTGTAGATCGAGCCGAACGTGAAGGTGAGTCCCACCGAGCCGCTGAGGCGGTACGCGGTGGCGAGGGCGCGCTGGCGCGTGAGCACCTCGTCGTCGGTGGCCTCGCCGCGGGGCAGGTAGAGCTGGTCGTTCACCTTGGAGGCGTCGCCGCGGAGCTCGAGGGAGAGGCCGCGGGTGAGCCGGAAGTTGGTGCGGCCGAAGAAGTTGATGCTGTAGGTGTCGTCGTCGTGCAGGAACCGGGTGTAGCGGAGCGCGCCGTCGAGCGACCCCCACGTCTGCCGCGACTCGCCCGCGAGCACCGCGCGCGCGACCGGCCGGTGCTCGCTGCCGAGCCCGAAGATCGACTCCTCGTAGTAGTCGAAGTAGCGCGTGCCGACGTCGAGGATGGCGACGAACTGGCGGCTGGTGGCCTCGGTCCACGGGAACACGTTGTACTCGAGCGAGAGGTCCACGGCCGCGCTCGCCTCGGTGTTGCGGAACTCCGAGAAGCCGCCGTTCAGCTTGACGCCCGCGGACCAATGGGCGTCGATGCTGCGGACCAGGCGCGTGGTGACGTCGGCGGAGCGCAGGACGAAGCGGCGCTCGGTGCTGTCCGAGAGCTCGAAGCGGTTGGCGCGATACTCGTTCTGCGCGTTGAAGGTGAACTTCCACGCCTCGGTGATGCGCGACGCGTTGAAGCCGCCGTTGACGTCGAAGCTGCTGCTCCGGCTCTCGGCGTTCCCCGAGCCGTTGGCGCGCAGCCGGAACACCCAGAAGTCCCACGGATCCCGGAGCGAGCTCATCGCCGGCGCCGCGGGCGCGTTGGCCGGGACGACGTACTGCACGGAGAACCGCTCGGCACCGGGGAGCCGCATGGCGAACGGTGCCAACCCGATCTTGGCCACGCGGGTCAGCTCGCGCCGCCGCATGTCGTCGGTGGTGTTGGGGGGCAGCTGCGTCACCAGCGTGTCGACATGCGAACCGAAGCGGCGCTGGCCGTTGAAGGTGAGCGTGTACTCGCCACCCCCCGCGGCGGTGCCGAGCCGCGTGATGAGCAGGTGCACGTCCGCGTCGAGCCGGTCCTGCGTCCAGAGCGCGAACGGCAGCTCCTGCACGAAGAAGTTCCGGTCGCAACCGGTGTTCTGGCAGTCGAGGAAGACGCGGAGCCGGGTGTCCTGCACGCGGGTGGGCAGCACCGGGGCGGCCGCGTCGGGCGCCGGAGCGGCCGCGGCGGCGGCGGCGCGATCGGCGGCGCCCCCGGTCGTGGCGGGCCCCTGGGGGTCCTGAGCGAAAACGGCGGCGGGCAGCACCAGCGCTGCCGCCGCCAGTGAGAGCAGGCGGGTCATGGATCGGTGGGGAATGGGATGCTCCCCAGTAACGGCCGAAGGGGCCGAAACGTTGAGCCTGGAGGGGTGCGGCCGGGAGGTCCGGCGGGCACCAGCCCGTGGTGCAGCGCACGCGACGGCGCGCGGGGCCGCGCGCGGCCTCAGTCGGCCTGCCGCATCCCCAGCCGGAGGATCCGCTCGAGCAGCTTGGGATACGTGATCCCGTCGAAGTTCGCCGCCGAGGCGAACTCCTCGTGCTGGGCGATGTCGGGGTTCGGGTTCGCCTCGAGGAACCAGGGGCGGTCCTCCGCGTCGAGGCGGAAGTCGATGCGCGCGTAGCCCGAGAGCTCCAGGATCCGGTAGATGCGCTTGCTGTCGTGCAGCAGGCGCTCCTCCACGTCGGGGCGGATCTGCTCGGCGGCGCGGATCACGATCCCCTTCTTGGACTGGTACTCGGGATCGTGCTTGGCGCGCGCGGTGGCGATGAGCGGCTCGTGCGGCCGGCCCTTCTCCACCACCAGCTCCCAGGGGGTGAAGGCCACGAGGCGGTCGTTGCCGAGCACGCTCACGTAGAGCTCGCGTCCGTCGATGAACTGCTCCGCGATGGCATCGGTGCCGACGCGCTCGTGCACGAACGACACGCGCTCGGTCAGCTCCGCGTCGGAATCGACGATCGACGCCTGCGAGATCCCCACCGACGAGTGCTCGATGAGCGACTTGACGATGAGCGGGA
>CAZPJF010000139.1:0-8740 GCA_964586095.1 uncultured Gemmatimonas sp.
AGCTGCGCCGCCTCGGGCTCGACATCCGCTTCGTCGACGTCGGCGGCGGCCTCGGGGTGGACTACGACGGCACGCAGAGCACCGCGCAGGCCTCGATGAACTACTCCGCGCAGGAGTACGCGAACGACATCGTCTACACCCTCGCCGAGACCTGCCGCGACGAGGAGCTGCCGATGCCCGACATCATCTCGGAGTCGGGGCGCGCCCTCACCGCGCACCACGCGCTGCTCCTCCTCTCGGTCATCGACGTCGAGTCGGCCGCCGAGCCGACCGTGCCGACGCTGCGCGAGGAGGACCACGCGATCCTCCACGAGATGGCCGACGACCTCAAGACGCTCGGCCGGAAGAACCTCGCCATGCGCCGCATCCGCGAGATCTTCCATGACGCCGTGTTCGACAAGGAGCGCGCGCAGCAGCTCTTCAACTCCGGCGTCCTCTCGCTCCGCGAGCGCGCGCTCGCGGAGACCTTCCACCTCTGCACCCTCAACGCGGTCGCGCGCCTCATCGGCCACAAGCGCGACCACTTCGACGACATCATCAAGGACGTCGACGCCGCGCTCGTCGACCGCTACTTCGCCAACTTCTCGCTCTTCCAGTCGCTCCCCGACAACTGGGCGATCGACCAGCTCTTCCCCATCATGCCGATCCACCGGCTCGACGAGGAGCCGACGCGCCGCGGCACCATCCAGGACGTCACCTGCGACTCCGACGGGAAGATCGACCGCTTCATCGGCGGGCGCGACGGCCAGCCCTCGCTCCCGCTGCACGTCTTCCGCGACGGCGACTCGTACATCCTCGGGATCTTCCTCACCGGCGCCTACCAGGAGATCCTCGGCGACCTGCACAACCTGTTCGGCGACACCAACGCGGTGCACATCCGGCTGCAGGGTGACCACTACGAGATCACGCACCTCGTGCATGGGGACACGGTGACCGAGGTGCTCAACTACGTGCAGTTCCGTGCGTCGGACCTGCTCGCCACGTTCCGCCGCAAGGTCCAGGGCGCGAAGGACCTCACGCGCGAGGAGGCGAACATGTTCATCGCCGAGTACGTGGCCGGGCTCGAGGGCTACACGTACCTCGAGGGCGAGGCGGCGCGCTGAGGTTGGCGCGCGCGCCGCGCGCGCACCCCGCGCGTGGCGCGCGAGCGCATGACCTGCCGCGGCTCAGCGGCGGATATATAGGAAAGCGATGCGACGGCGCGAGAACATTCCCGCGCCGTCACGCGTATCTTGGATGCTCGCCCGCGCGCGCCGGAGGACCTCGGCGTGAGCATCCCCTCTGATCGCCACGGAGCGACCGCACGTGATCGCGTTCCCCGTGCCGTTCCTCGCCGCTGCCGGCGGGGGCGGCGCCTTCGACTCCCTGCTCCTCACCCTCGTCGCGACCATCGTCCTGACGAAGGCGCTGGGCGAGCTCGCCCAGCGGATGGGCCAGCCCGCGGTGCTCGGCGAGCTCGTCGCCGGTGTCCTCCTCGGGGCCGGGGTGCTCGGGCTGCTCGACCCCACGGACCAGGTCGTGCATGCGCTCGCCGAGCTCGGCGTGCTCATCCTGATGTTCGAGATCGGCCTGCACACCGACCTCCGCGCGCTCGCCAAGGTCGGGTCGACCGCGCTGGTCGTCGGCCTCGTCGGCGTCATCGTGCCGTTCACCGCGGGCATCCTCGTCTCGCGCGCGCTCGGCCTGGCGCTGATGCCGAGCCTCGTCGCCGGGGCCGCGCTCACCGCCACGTCGATCGGCATCAGCGCGCGGGTGCTCTCGGACCTCGGCCAGCTCCGCAGCGCGGAGGGGCAGGTCGTCATCGGCGCGGCCGTGCTCGACGACGTCGTCGGGCTCGTGATCCTCTCGGTGGTGGCGAGCCTCGTGACCGGAGCGGAGCTCTCGGTCGGCGGACTGGTCGCCACCGCGGCGCCCGCGTTGGGCTTCGTGGTCGTGGCCGTCGCGCTCGGCAGCGTCGCCATTCCGCCGCTGTTCCGCCTCGTCGAGGGCGTGCGGACCACGGGCGCACTCGGCATCATCGCACTCGGGTTCGCCCTCGCCGTCGCCCTGCTCGCGGCGCGCTCCGGCAGCGCGATGATCATCGGCGCGTTCGCCGCCGGGCTCATCCTGCACCCGACGCCCCAGCGCAGGGAGATCGAGCGGAGCGCCACGCAGCTCGGCTACTTCTTCGTGCCGATCTTCTTCGCGTCGGTCGGCGCCTCGGTCGACCTCGCGGCCCTCATGTCCCGGGACGCGCTGCTCGTGGGCGCCGCACTCATCACGGTGGGAGTCCTCGGCAAGGTCGCCGCCGGCTTCGCGCCGTGGTGGTTCCGAGGCAACCGCCTGCTCGTCGGCATCGCCATGGTGCCGCGCGGCGAGGTGGGGCTCATCTTCGCGCAGATGGGGCTCGCGGCCGGCGTCCTGAGCTCGGCGCACTTCGGCGCGCTCATGCTCATGGTGGTCGTCACCACGTTCCTCACGCCCCCCCTTCTCGGCCTCGTGATCGCTCGCCGCGGTCCCGCGGACATCGACGCGGCCCCGGACCAGAGCGGCATCGACGACCTCGTCGCCGGGAGCACCCAGCGCCGCCGGGCGGCCACGGGCGAGTCCGCGGCCATCCACTGAGCCGGGCGCGCGGCGCGGGCGCGACCACGCTGGCGCGACCACGCTGGCGCGACCACGCTGGCACGACAAAGGGGGCACGGCGACCGCGATCGCCGTGCCCCCTCGTCACCTGCGGTTCAGCGCGCGTCGTAGCGCTTGGCCACCTCGCCCCAGTGCACCACGTTCCACCACGCATCGATGTAGTCGGGGCGGCGGTTCTGGTACTTGAGGTAGTAGGCGTGCTCCCAGACGTCGAGCCCGAGGATCGCGTGCTTCCCCTCCATGAGGGGATTGTCCTGGTTCGGCGTGCTCTCGATCGAGAGCGTCCCGTCCTTCGCCGCGACCAGCCACGCCCACCCGGACCCGAAGCGCCCGACCGCGGCCGCCTTGAAGGCGTCACGGAACTTCGCGAAGTCGCCGAAGGCCTTGTCGATCGCCGGCGCGACGTTCCCCGTCGGGGCGCCGCCCGACTTCGGGACCATCAGGTTCCAGAAGAGCGAGTGGTTCCAGTGCCCGCCGCCGTTGTTGCGCACCGCGCCGCGCACCGACTCCGGCACCTTGGCGATGTCGCGGCAGAGCTGGTCGAGCGACCAGGACGCGAGCTCGGGCGCCTTCTCGATCGCCGCGTTCAGGTTGGTGACGTAGGCGTTGTGGTGCTTGCCATGATGGATCTGCATCGTCTGCGCATCGATGTGCGGCTCGAGCGCGTCGAAGCCGTAGTGCAGCGGGGGCAGCGTATGGGCCATGGGAGGTCTCCGTCGGGGGTCGGTGGGTGCCGCACCGGGAAATATGAACCGGTGCCGTGCGCGATGCGCGGGTGGATCGTGCCCCGCGACGTCAGCCCTCGGCGCCCGGCGCGCCCGGCTTCCGCCGGCTCTTCCACCACCCGATCACCCCGGGCATCACCGAGAGGATGATGATCCCGATCACCAGCTTCTCCACCTGCGCCTCCAGCCCCGGCACCATCTTCACCACGTAGTAGCCCGTGAGCAGCATCGACCAGATCCACGCCAGCCCGCCGATCACGTTGTAGAAGACGAACGTGGGGTAGTGCATCCGCGCCGCCCCGGCGACCACGGGGGCGAAGGTGCGGGCGAAGGGCATGAAGCGCGCGAGGATGATGGTCTTGCCGCCGTGCTTCTCGTAGAACTCGTGCGCCGCGCGCAGGTGGCTCTGCTTGAACCAGCGCGAGTCCGGCCGGCTGAAGAGCGCCTCACCCGACTTGCGGCCGATGGCATACGCGATCTGGTCCCCGGCGATCGCCGCCACGGAGCAGAGGGCGCCGAGCGTCCAGACGTTGAGCTGCACCAGGCCGTCCCGCTGCGCCGCCACCAGCCCCGCCGTCACCAGCAGCGAATCGCCGGGGAGGAACGGGAAGAGCAGGCCCGTCTCGATGAAGATGATCGCCGTGATGCCCGCATAGCCGGCCGTGGCCACCAGCGCGTTGAGGTCCCGCAGCTGGTTGAGGAGGTCGAGGAGGAAGTCCATGGGCGCGAAATCTAGCCATGGGGGAGTAACTTCCACGCATGTCCGTCCTCGACGACGTCGCGATCGTCTTCCACCGCCCGCAGGATCCGGTGAACATCGCCGGTACGGTGCGGGTCATGAAGAACATGGGCCTGTCGGACCTCCGGCTCGTGCAGCCGGTCGCGTACGACCCGTGGCGCATCGAGGGGGTCGCCCACGGGACGCGCGACGTGGTCGACCGCATCCGCCACTTCGACACGCTCCCCGAGGCGCTCGCCGACTGCGTGCACGTCGCGGCGTTCGGCGGCAAGCGCCGCGCCCACCGCTGGCCGCTCACCACGCCCCGGGCCCTCGCCCCCGTGGTCCTCGAGAAGCTCGAGGCCGGCAAGGTGGCGCTCCTCTTCGGGCAGGAGGACCACGGGCTCCCCAACGAGGCGATCGACCTCGCGCACGTCCTCTGCACCATCCCGACCACCGAGCACAGCTCGCTCAACCTCGCGCAGGCGGTGCTCGTCGCGGCCTACGAGCTCCACCTCGCGGCCGGGGATGCCACGCGGTCGATCGCGCGGCACAAGCACCACGCGGCGCTCCCCAAGCACGACGAGTGGGAGCGCGCGCTCGGGGACATCGACCGCGCCCTCGCGGCGATCGCGTTCTACCGGACGCGGAATCCGGAACACATCATGCGCTCGGTGCGTTCGCTGCTGAATCGCGCCGGGCCGGACTCGCGGGAGCTCACGCTGGTGCGGGCGATGGCGATCGAGGTCCTGCGCACGATCGACCGCGTGCAGCGGGGCCTGGAGTAACCCGCCTAAGACGGCGCACCGAGCGCACTTGCGGGACGTGGGGAAGCGGGACATTTTTAGCCGTCTTTCCGGCCTTGTGAAATCGTTCACAAGCCCGAATTGAGCGTTCGGAATTCACTTCATCCGAGTCACGCGCATGATCGGTCGCAGGAAGTGGGTCGTCATCCCCGGGGTCATCGCCATCGCGTTCGCCGCGACGATGATGTCCGCCTACGCGGGTTCACAGGCGGCCGCGCCGCAGGCCCCGGCGGCCGGGGCCACCGAGACCGCGACCCAGGCCGCGAACCGCGAGGCCTTCGGCAAGGCCAAGCCCGGTCCCTGGGCCTACAGCGGCGCCTCCGGCTACACGCACTACCTGGGCGGCGGCATCGGCCGGTCGCCGGAGCAGCCGGTCAAGTTCCCGCACCCGGTGCACGTGAACTCGCTCAAGATGAACTGCGCGTTCTGCCACAACGCGGCGAACGTCTCGCCCGACCCCGGCCTCCCCGCCGTCGGCACCTGCATGGGCTGCCACACCATCGTCGGCGCGGGGCGCCCCGAGATCGTGAAGCTCACCGAGTACTGGACCAAGAAGCAGCCGGTGCCCTGGGTGCGCGTGCACAAGGTCCCCGAGTACGTCCACTTCCCGCACATGCGTCACGTGAACGCGGGCGTCACCTGCCAGACCTGCCATGGCCAGGTGAACAACATGCCGCAGGTCTTCCAGGCCCAGTCGCTCAACATGGGCTGGTGCGTGAGCTGCCACGTCAACGGCTACGACCCCGCCGAAGGGGTGCGCGCAGCGGGCTATGAGCCCGACTCCGCCACGCTCGCCCTCCCGCGCAAGAAGGCGACGTACGACTGCGCCACCTGCCACTACTAGGACCGCCTGATGACCCCTACTACCAAGGACGTGACGGAGCAGTCCGCGGGCGTCAAGCGCCGCGACTTCCTCAAGGTCCTCTCCGTCACCGGCGCCGCCACGGCCGCCGTCGGCTGCTCGTCGGGTGATGTCGAGAAGCTGATCCCGTACCTCGTCTCGCCGGACCAGACCACCCCCGGCGTCTCGAACTACTACGCGACCACCTGCCGCGAGTGCGCGGCCGGCTGCGGCCTGATCGTCGAGACCCGCGACGGCCGCGCGATCAAGGCCGAGGGGAATCCGGCGCACCCGGTGAACAAGGGCGCGCTCTGTGCCCGCGGGCAGGCGTCGCTCCAGGGGCTCTACAACCCCGACCGTTTCCGCGGTCCCATGAAGCGCGAGGGCGACCGCCTCGTGCCGACCACCTGGACCGAGGCGCTCCAGACGCTGTCGACCCGCCTCGGCGAGGTGAAGTCGCGCGGGCAGGGCGCCAATGTCGCCTTCGTCAACCAGCACGAGCAGGGCTCCTTCCCGGCCTTCCTCGACAGCGTGCTCGCCGGCTTCGGCATCGCGCCGCACATCAGCTACGACGCCGAGGCGCCGGTCGCGGTCGCACAGGCGAACCGCGCGGCGTACGGCGCCTCGTGGCCGCACGTCGACTTCGGTGCGGCCTCGCTCATCGTCTCGTTCGGCGCCGACTTCCTCGACGGGTGGGGCCTGCCCGTCCCGCAGCAGCTCGCGTTCGCCGAGGCACGCGGCAAGGTCGAGGGCGCGCCGCGCTTCATCTACGTGGGGGCGCGCCGCTCCCTCACCGGCCTCAACGCGGACCAGTGGATCCCGGCCAAGCCCGGTTCCGAGCGCGCCATCGTCGATGCGATCGCGGGCCGCACCTCGGCGGCTGCGGCGGCCGAGGCGGCCGGGGTCGGCGCCGGGCTCATCGAGGGGCTCGTCGCGGAGGTGCGCGGCGCGAGCGCGAGCGCGCTCCTGGCCGGGGGCTACGGCGAGGACGCCGGGGAGCTCGCCGCCGCGGTCGCCGAGCTGAACAAGGCGCGCGGCAACGTCGGCAGGACCATCAAGCCGAATGACGGCTACCTCGCCTTCGAGGGCGTCGCGGGCCACGCCGAGATGCGGGCCCTCGCCGAACGGATGAACGCGGGCGCGGTGACGATGCTGCTCGTGCGCCACGCGAACCCGGCGTACACCACGGCCCCCGGCGTCGGCTTCGCCGCCGCGATGGCGAAGGTGCCGTTCAAGGTGTCCTTCTCCTCCGTGCCGGACGAGACGACGGCACTCTGCGACCTGGTCCTCCCGGACCACCATGCCCTCGAGAGCTGGGGCGACGCCGAGCCGGTGCGCGGCACGCTCTCGCTGCAGCAGCCGACCATGGACCCGGTGTTCGACTCCCGGGCCACGGGCGACGTCCTCCTCGCGGTCGCCAAGGGCGACCCGTCGATGGCGGGGCGCTTCGGGTACGCCGACTACCGCGCGTACCTCGCGAGCCGCGTGGGGGGCAACCAGAACCTCAAGGGCGCGCTGACCACGGCGCTGATGTCGGGGAGCGCGGCGACGCGCGCGGGCGGGGCGCGCACCGCGACGCGGAACGTCGCGGCGCCGACGCAGCAGGGCGAGTACACGCTCCTCGCCTACGTCTCGCCCACGCTCGGCGACGGCCGTGGCGCGAACAAGCCCTGGCTGCAGGAGCTCCCGGACCCGGTCACGAAGGTGCTCTGGCAGACCGTGGTCGAGATGCATCCCGAGACCGCGCTCGCGATCGGCGTCGCGGACGGCGACCTGGTGACGGTGCGGACCGCGGCCGGTGAACTCACCGCGCCCGCGCTGGTCTACATCGGCCTGCGGCCGGACACGATCGCCGTCGCGCTCGGCCGCGGCCACGGCGAGGCCGCCGGGCGGTACGCGGTGGCGGGCGAGAACGCGTGGCGGCTCGTCGTCTCCGCCGAGGACCGGGCGGGTGGCGCGGCGCTCGCCGCGAGCAAGGCCAGCCTCGCCAGGGCGAGCGGCAACCAGCGCATCGTCACGACCGAGGGATCGGGCCGCCAGCACGGGCGCGGCATCGCGCAGGCGATCGCGCTCCCCGCGCTGCTCGCGGGCGAGGAGGGCCACGGCCACCACGTCTTCGAGGGGCAGGCGAGCACCGAGTTCCTCCCGGGGCTCCGCTCGCCGGTCGCGAACGACGCGCAGGGCGACCTCGGCGACCCCAAGTCGAAGGACAAGGGCCAGTACGACCCCGAGCACTGGTCGGGCGCGGCGAAGCGCCGCTGGGCGATGACGATCGACCTCGCCAAGTGCACCGGCTGCTCGGCCTGTGTCACGGCCTGCTACGCCGAGAACAACATCCCGACCGTGGGGGCGAGCTGGCAGGGTTCGCAGGTGCTGCCGGACCGGACGGGCTTCGGCGCCAACATCACGCGCTCGCGCGAGATGGCGTGGATCCGCCTCGAGCGGTACTGGGAGCTCGACCGGGAGCCGAAGGACGTGAAGTTCGACCCGGCGCACCCGGACTTCGAGACGCGCTTCATCCCGATGATGTGCCAGCACTGCGGCAACGCGCCCTGCGAGCCGGTGTGCCCCGTGTACGCGACGTACCACGCGCCGAACGGGCTCAACGTGCAGGTCTACAACCGCTGCGTCGGCACGCGCTACTGCTCCAACAACTGCCCGTACAAGGTCCGCTACTACAACTGGTTCGGCTACGGCGACCCCAACCGGGCCCAGTACGCGTTCCCGGAGCCGCTGCACTGGCAGCTGAACCCGGACGTGACGGTGCGGCAGAAGGGCATCATGGAGAAGTGCTCGTTCTGCGTGCAGCGCATCAAGGAGGCGGAGAACCGCGCCGCGCTCGAGCAGCGCGACCTGCAGGTGGACGAGTTCACGACCGCCTGCGCGCAGGCCTGCCCGTCGCGCGCGATCGTGTTCGGCGATGCGGCCGACGAGAACTGGTCGGTGGCCAAGTGGGCGAAGGACCGGCGTGCGTACCACGTGTTCGAGGAGCTCAACACCTTCACGGCGGTGGTCTACTTGAAGA
>CAZPJF010000140.1:0-8705 GCA_964586095.1 uncultured Gemmatimonas sp.
AGGCCGCCGCGGTCCCCGCGGCCGCACCCGCCCCGGCCCCGGTCTCGGCCGACCCGCTCGACGACCTCCTCCAGATCGAGCCGATCGAGCTCGAGGTCGGCTACCTCCTCATCCCGCTCGCCGACCAGTCGCAGGGCGGCGACCTCCTGAAGCGCATCGGCCTCCTGCGCCAGCAGTGCGCGCAGGACCCGGGCATCCTCGTGCCGCCGGTCCGCATCCTCGACAACCTCGGCCTCCCCGGCGGCACCTACGTGGTGAAGGTCCGCGGCACGGAGAAGGCGCGCGGCGACGTCATGCCGCAGTTCCTCCTCGCGCTCGACACCGGCCGCGTCACGGCCAACGTCGAGGGCATCGACACCATCGATCCCTCCTTCGGCATGCGCGCCAAGTGGGTCGCCACCTCGCGCCGCCCCGACGCGCAGGCCGCCGGCTGGGATGTCGTCGAGCCCTCCACCGTCATCGCGACGCACCTCATCGAGACGGTCAAGCGCTCGGCCGCCGAGCTCCTCGGGCGGCAGGACGTGCAGCAGATGCTCGACGCGCTCAAGAAGACGCACCCGGCGGTCGTCGAGGAGGTCGTGCCGGGCAAGCTCTCGCTCGGCTCGGTGCACCGCGTGCTCCAGCGCCTGCTCCGCGAGCGGGTGCCGATCCGCGACCTCGTCACGATCCTCGAGGCCCTCGGCGACGCCGCCGACAGCACCAAGGACCCGGTGATGCTCACCGAGCACGTGCGCCGCGCGCTCGCCGACGCGATCGCCCGCGCGCATCTCGACGACCAGGGCCTGCTCCCCGCGATCACCCTCGGCCCCAAGCTCGAGCAGGCGCTCGCCGGCCTCCTCACGCCGCGGCAGGGCCAGCCCGCGCCGAACCTCACGCCCGAGTCGGTGTCGCAGCTCATCCGCGACCTCGAGCACCTCGCGATGTCGCGCTCCGTGGACGGCCGCATCCCGCCGCTCGTGGTGCCGAGCGCGCTCCGCCTCGGCATCCGCAACGTCCTCGAGCCGGTGCTCCCGCAGCAGCCCGTGATCTCGCTCGCGGAGCTCCCGCCCAACGTCCAGCTCTCGGCCATCGCCACGTGGGAGGTGACGCGTGCTGCTGCGTGAAGCCGCCACCCGGCGCGTGCTGCAGCGCACGCCGCGCGCGACGGGCACGATCGCCGCGCGCCGGCCGGCCCGCCGCGCCCCCCTCGGCCTGCTCGTGGCCGGCGGACGCGAGGGCGTGGGCGCGAGCGTCACCGCGGCGCTGCTCGCCCGCGAGGCGCAGGCCGCCGGCGCGCGGGTCCTCATCGTGGGCCCGCAGCTCCGCGCCCAGCGCATCGCCGCGCTCTTCGGTGTCGCGCTGCCGTCGCCCGACTTCCCGCCCGTCGTCGTGGAGCGCGACATCCAGGTCGCGAGCCACTACCCGGCCCTCACCGACGCCGACGTGCTCGTGACGGTCCCCGGCGCGCAGTACCAGGCGATCCTCGACGCGGTCGACGACCTCGCCGTGCGCGCGGATCCCACGCGCGCCGTCATCCTCGCCCCGCGGGGCGCGGCCGAACAGGCCGCCGCCTTCGCGGTGCTCAAGCTCATCGCCGCACGCCGGCCGCAGTGCATCGCGACCGTCGCGCCCTGTGGCGATTCCGACGTCGGCGCCCTGGTGGACGCCGCCGACCGCTGGCTGGGCGGCTCGCTCCGCACGGCTCCCGCGATCCCGCTCGACCCCACCCTCCCGGTCGCCCTCGGCGCCGGCATCCCGCTCGCCGAGGCCGTCGCCGATACGGCCCTCACCACCGCCGCCGGCGCTCTCTGGTCGGCCCTCTCCACCTCCGCCTCCACCGGAGTCCTCTCGTGAACACCTCCGCCGCCCTCTGGACCGCCGTCGCCGCCGGTGACCTCGACGCCCGTGACCAGCTCATCCGCGAGAACCTGAGTCTCGTCCACCACGTCGCGCAGCAGCTCGCGCGCTCCCTCTCCACGGAGATGGACATCGACGAGCTGGTGAGCGCCGGCACGCTCGGGCTGATCCAGGCCATCGAGTCGTTCGACGCCTCGCGCGGCCTCGCGTTCAGCACGCTCGCCGTGCCGCGCATCCGCGGCGCGATCCTCGACGAGCTGCGGCGCCTCGACAACGTGCCGCGCTCCATCCGCCGCCGCGCGCGCGACATCAACGCCGCCCGCGACGCCCTGGGCTCGCGCCTCGGCCGCGCCCCGAGCGACGCCGAGCTCGCCGACGAGCTCGGCATCGACAAGCTCACCCTCTGGCGCTGGGAGGCCGACCTCGAGAGCGGCGTCCGCGTCCCGCTGGAGCGCACGGCCAAGGACGACACCGACACCGGCCACTCCGACTGGGAGTCGTCGCTGCACGACGACGCGCCGACCATCGAGGACACCCTCACCGCCGAGGCGGAGCAGGACAAGCTCCGCGACGCGCTCGGCCAGCTCAAGGAGCAGGAGCGCACGGTGCTCGCGCTCTACTACTACGAGGAGCTCAAGATGCACCAGATCGCCTCGGTGCTCGGGCTCACGGAGTCGCGCGTCTCGCAGATCCGCTCGCGCGCCATCTCCCGGCTCCGCACGGTGATGACGCCGGTCCGCGCCGAGCCGCCGAAGGCGGCCGCGGGCAAGGACGCGAAGGCCGTGCCCACGCCGGTGGCGTCCGCGGCGGTGCCGCGCGCCCGCCGCGGCGCGACGCCGGCCCCGACCCTCCGCCAGGCCGCCAAGTGACCGCGCCCGTCTCCGGTCTCACCATCGCGGCCGGCGCCCTCCGCGGCGCGGAGCGCCGGATGGAGGTCGTCGCGAACAACCTCGCGAACGTCTCCACCGACGGCTTCAAGGCGGAGCGCACCTTCGCGCACCTGCTCGACGCCGTGCAGGGGGCGCCGGCGATCCACTCGCGGGCCGACTTCTCGCAGGGCGACCTGCGCGAGACCGGGAACCCGCTCGACCTCGCCCTGCGCGGCGAGGGCTTCAGCGTCGTCGCCACCCCGCGCGGCGAGCGCTGGGTCCGCGGCGGCGCCCTCTCGGTCGACGGGCAGCACCGCCTCACCGCCGGCGGCATGCCGGTCCTCGGTGAGCGCGGGCCGATCGTCCTCCCCGCCATCTACTCGCAGCTCACCATCCAGAAGGACGGCCTCGTCCTCGCCGACGGCGTCGCGATGGGCCGGATGCGCGTGGAACGCGCCGCCGACCCGCGCACGATCCTCGACCGCGAGGCCGAGGGCACCGTCGTCCCCACCGCCAGCACCACCGTCCCGCTCGCCGAGCGCGACCTCCGGCAGGGCGCGCTCGAGGCGAGCAACGTCGAGCCCGTCTCGACCATGGTCGAGATGATCGGCATCCAGCGCCACCACGCCCTCGTGGAGCGCGCCATCCGCGTCCTCGACGAGACGCGCGGCACCGCCGCCTCGCAGCTCGGCAAGCCCGTCTGATCGCCGCCCCGTCCCCCAGCCTCCCCACGCCATGAACTCCGCCCTCCGCACCGCCGCCACCGGCATGGCCGCCCAGTCGACGCGCACCGAGGTGATCGCCAACAACCTCGCCAACGTCAACACCACGGCCTTCAAGCGCAGCCGCGCCTCGTTCGAGGACCTGCTCTACCAGTCGCTGCGCGACGTCTCCGTGATCGGCTCCGCCGACGCCGACACGCTCTCCGCGGTGCAGGTCGGCCGCGGCGTGCGCCTCGCGTCGATCAACCGGACGCATGCGCAGGGCTCGCTCGAGCAGACGGGACGGCCGCTCGACCTCGCCATCGAGGGCGAGGGGATGTTCGCCGTCCGCAACGCGAGCGGGCAGACGCTCTACACCCGCGACGGCAACTTCCAGGTCTCCGACCGCGGCGTCCTCGTCGACAAGGGCGGCCGCACCCTCGAGCCCGGCATCCAGATCCCCGAGCGCGCCACCGACATCTCGATCTCGCGCACCGGCATCGTGAGCGTCATCCAGGACGGCGGTGCCATCATCGACGTGGGCCGCATCAACCTCGTGCGCTTCCCCAATCCGTCGGGCCTCATGGCCATGGGCGAGAACCTCTACCAGGAGACGCCCGCGAGCGGCATGCCCACCGTGGGCGGCGCCGACGAGGAGGGCTTCGGCCACATCGTCCCCGGCTACCTCGAGTCCAGCAACGTCGAGATCGTGCAGGAGATGGTGGAGATGATCTCCGCCCAGCGCGCCTACGAGATCAACTCCAAGGCGATCAAGACCGCGGACGAGATGTCCGAGGTCGCCACGCAGATGATCCGGTGATCGCCATGCGCCCCCTCCCCCGACTCTCCGGCGCCGCCGCCGCGCTCCTGCTCATCGCCGTCGGCGCGCCCGCCGCGGCGCAGGGGCGCAGCGCGCCCGCGCAGCCGCCTCAGACCGCGGCCGCCACGCGCCCCGCCCCGTCGAGCTGGACCACCGACACCCGCGAGCTCCGCGTGGGCGACGTCATCACCGTCTACGTGAACGACGCCCTCATCGCCTCCGCGCGCAAGTCGCAGACCGGCCGCGACAACACGCAGCGCGACCTCGGCTTCTCGCTCACCACCCCCGACGCCGAGCCCATGTCGGCCGGCTTCGGCGACGCCAAGCGCGCCTCGTCCGACCAGGCCGGCGACATGAGCCGCTCCTCGCAGTTCAGCACCACCGTCTCGGTGCGCATCGTCTCGCGCACCCCCGACGGCGCCTACCAGGTGAAGGGGATGCGCGCGCTCAACGTCGACAAGAACCAGCAGGAGGTCACCGTCGAGGGGATCCTCCGCGCGCAGGACATCACGGTGAACAACGAGGCCGACGGCGACCGCATCGCCGACGCCCGCATCACCGTCAAGCAGAAGGGCCGCCTCGGCAAGACGCGCGGCGGGATCGTCGGCCGCATCGTCGGGCTGGTCTGGCCATGAGCCACACGCGTCGCCTCCGCGGCGGGCCCGTGCTCTGGCACGCGATCGCCCTCCTCGCGCTCGGTGCGGCCACGCCGCTCGCCGCGCAGGAACCCCGCATCGCCGACCTCACCATCGAGGGCTCGGCCGTGCCGATGCGCCTCGTGGGCTACGGCCTCGTGGTGGGCCTCGACGGCACCGGCGACCGCTCCATGGCCACGCGCCAGGGCGGCATGACCGTGCAGTCCGTGGTGAACCTCCTCAAGCGCTTCGACCTCGCGGTCCCCACCGAGCTGCTCCGTACGCAGAACGTCGCGGCGGTGCTCGTGACGGCCGAGGTCTCGCCGTACCTCCGGCCCGGCGGCCGCTTCGTGACGCATGTCGCCGCGCTCGGCGACGCCCGCTCGCTCCGCGGCGGCGTCCTCTGGATGACCCCGCTCGTCGCCGGGCCCAACGGGCCCGCCTTCGCCACCGCGCAGGGCCCGCTCGTGATCGACGAGCCCGCCGGCGAGCAGAACGTCCGCTGGCGCCGCGGCAGCGCGAACCCCGTGAACCACGCCACCGTCCCGGACGGCGGCGTGCTCGAGGTCGACCTCCCGCGCCCCACCATGGAGCTCGCGAGCCGGCTGCACCTGAAGGAGCCCGACCTCGCCACCGCGCAGCGGATCGCCGCGGCGGTCAACGCCGCGCTCGGCGAGGGGAAGGCCAAGGTCGAGGATCCCGGCGCCGTCGCGCTCACCCTCACCGGCACCACCGACGAGAAGGCCGAGGCCCTCGGCCGCGTGCGCGAACTGCGCATCCGGCCCGCGGCGCGCAACGCCGTCCTCCTCGATGCCCGCTCGGGGCTCGTCGTCGCCGGTGGCGACGCCACGGTGGGCGCCGCCGTCGTCCGGCAAGGCAGGGTGACGCTCGCCATCGTCGGCCCCGGCGCCGCCGGCGCCGCGCCCGCGACCGCCGCGGCGACCGACACCGCGACCGGCGATGCCGGCGCCACGGGAGCCGCCGCGGGCGGCGTCTCGCTCCGCCTGCCGATCGGCTCCTCCGTCCTCGAGGTCGCCGCGGCGCTCCGCGCGGTCGACACGCAGCCGCAGGACGTCGCGTCGATCCTCCTGGCGCTCCGGCAGGTCGGCGCGCTCCCGGTGGAGATCGTCGTCCGATGACGGCGCCGATCGGCGGCCCCATCGGGCGCCCTGCGGCGGGCCGGGTCGACCAGCCTCCCGCGGCCGGCCGCCGCGACCGCGCGGCCGCCGAGGCCGCGCTCAAGCAGTCGGCCCAGGCCCTCGAAGGGCTCTTCGTCGCCCAGCTCTTCCAGGCGATGCGCGCCACCGCCCCCACCGACGGCTTCCTGGACCGGGGGCCGGGGGAGGAGCTCTTCACCGGCATGCTCGACCAGAAGGTCGCCGAGCAGGTCGCGCGGCAGGATTCGGGGCCGCACGACCTCTCCACGTCACTCTTTGACGCCCTCCGCAAGCAGTTGGCGCGGGCGGCCGATACTCCGCGCTAAGGACTCCCAACTCCACCGCCTCCCATGGCCGCCCCTCTCGCCGTCCGCCCCATCTCGACGACCCCCCGGTCCGGAGTCCTGGCCCCCGGGCACCTCGTGCGCGCGCTCCGCGATGAGCAGACCGTGCTGGAGGAGCTCGTGGCCACGCTCGAGCGCCAGCGCCGCGCCGTCGCCACGGACGACATCGACACGGTCAACGACACCGTCTTCGCCGCCCATCGCCTCCTCGGCGCCTACCGCGAGGCCCGCGCGCGCCGCAAGAGCGCCGTGATCGTCGCCTGCGGCGGCGGCGAGGGCAGCGTCGAGGACCTGCCCCAGGCCCTCGGCGACCAGCTCACCGAAGGGGAGCGCCGCGCCGCCGACGAGCTCCGCTCGGCGGCCCGCCGCCTCGTCTCGGCGGTCGACCAGAACCGGCGGCTCCTGCAGTCGGCGATGTCCTCCGGCGACCAGCTCTTCAAGCTCCTCACCGGCGCGGGTGCCGGTGCGGTGCCCCAGTCGTACGCACCCGCGAATCGCGCTGCCCCCACCGCGCCCACCGGTCCGCGGCTCATGGACCTGCGAGGCTGAGATGTCGATCAACTCGATCCTCAACACGGCGCGGTCCGGCCTCCTCACCGCGCAGCGCGCGGTCGAGGTCACGTCGAACAACGTCGCGAACGCGAACACGCTCGGGTACACGCGCCAGCGCGTCGACACCGCGGCGGAGATCCCGACCCGCTTCCCGGACGGCGAGTTCGGCGCGGGCGTGCGCGTCATCGGCACCACCCGCGCGCGCGACTTCTTCCTCGACTCCGCCTACCGCCGCGCCGCCGGCGATGCCGCGGGCGGCGAGGTGCGGTCGCAGGCGCTGGGCCGGATGGAGTCGATCCTCGGCGAGCCGAGCGACACCGGCCTCGGGGCCGCGCTCGACGCGTTCTACTCGGCCTGGTCCGACCTCGCCGCGCGTCCCACCGCGGGCGGCGTGCAGGGCGCGGTGCAGGAGGCCGGCGCGCAGGTCGCGCTCAAGCTCAACACCATGGCGCAGCGCCTCGACGAGCTCCAGGTCGAGAACGGGCAGCGCCTCCAGTCCGCCGTCGACGAGGTGAACCAGATCGCCCTCGCCGTGGCCGACTTCAACCGGCAGATCACGGCGCTCGAGGGCGACGGGCAGCAGGCGCTCGTGCTCCGCGACCAGCGCGACCTCAAGCTCGACCGCCTCGCCCAGCTCACCGGCGGGCAGGTCGTCGAGGCCGAGAACGGCTCGGTGGCGTTCCTCATCGGCGGGCTCACGCTCGTCGACGGGACGGACGTGCGCCCGCTCGCCACGAACACGGTGAACGGGATCACCGAGGTCACCCGCGCCAACAACCCGGCGATGCCGATCCAGGTCGGCGGCGAGCTCGGCGCGTACCGCGACGTGTCGGTGACCGAGATCCCGCGCATGCAGCAGGACCTCGACGCGCTCGCGCGCGGGCTCGTCGAGAGCGTGAACGCGATCCATCGCCAGGGCGTCACCTGGTCGGGCACGCCGCCGGTCGCGACCGCCGCCGGCGACTTCTTCGCGAGCGACCCGCTCCTCGCCGCCGAGGCGGACCCGCTCCGCACCGCGCGGGGCATCCGCCTCGATTCCGCCATCGCGGCGTCGTCCGCCGCCGTGGCGGCGTCGATCAGCACCGCCACCGGCCCCGGCGACGCCACCGTCGCGCTCCAGCTGGCCGGGCTGCGCACGGGGAACGTGACCTTCACCAACCCCGACGGCTCCGCCCGCGCCACCGAGAGCGCGCAGACCTTCCTGCAGCGCATCGCCACCGACGTGGCGTTCGCGTCGCGCGCCGCCGGCGACCGCACCGAGGTCGACGCGGCGATCGCGACGCAGACCGAGACGCGGCGCGAGTCGGTCTCCGGCGTGTCGGTCGACGAGGAGCTCGTGCGCCTCATGAAGTACCAGCAGACCTACGCCGCCGCGGCCCGCCTCATCTCGACGGCCGACCGGATGGCGCAGACGCTCCTCGACCTGCGGTGAGCGCGGGGACCCGCACGTGCTGATCCTCACGCGCCGCGCCGGCGAGGCCATCCTCATCGCGGGCGGCATCAAGGTCATGGTGATCGCCACCGAGCGGGGGCAGGTGCGCCTCGGCATCGAGGCGCCGCCGGAGGTCACCATCCTGCGGCAGGAGATCGTCGACGACATCACCGCCGGCACGGTGGCCGCGGTCGCGACGCCCGAGGCGCTCGCGCGCCTCGGGCTCGGGCCGGCTCAGCCCGCGGCCTCGCGCTCGCGCCGGCGCGCCGCGGCGAGCGTCGGCGCCGACCAGAGCACCGCGCCGTCGGCGCCGACTGCCGCGACCAGCTCGTCGTCGGTGCGGAAGGAGAAGCGGAAGG
>CAZPJF010000141.1:0-8701 GCA_964586095.1 uncultured Gemmatimonas sp.
GGATCGCGCCGCCGCGGCGGCGGCCTGCTCGGCGGCCGTCGGCGGCGGCGCGATCCCGTCGCGCACCCGGAAGCCGCGCAGGTCCGCCGGGAGTGCCGCCCAGCCGGTGACCCCGGGCACGTTCCAGCTCGGGATGTTGGGAAAGGTGAAGCCGTCGTCGCCCATGGGCGTGCCGAAGTAGCACACGTGGCCGATCGGGAGGCGCGTGCGATTGCGCATCGCCTCGGGGAAGACCTTCGCGAGCCAGGGCCCGCAGGCGAACACGAAGGCGTCGGCCTCGAGGCGCGTGCCATCCCCGAGCGTCACGTGCCGCATCCGGCCGCCCTCGACCGGGCCCGGCGTCACGCGACCGAGCCGGAACTCCACGCCCGCGTCGCGGCCCAGCGCCACCGCCGCCTGCACCGCGTCGCGCGCACGGGCGACGCCGGCATCGGGCTCGTACAGCACGACCTCGTTGCCCTCGGAGCGGATCTGCGGCCAGCGCCTCGTGGCTTCCGCCGCATCGAGCACCTCGTGGCGCACCCCCAGCCTCGTCCACAGCTCCCGCGTGCGCGTCGTGAAGTTCTCGGGCTTCTCGCGCAGCATGAGGTCGCCGGTCGTGTAGAAGAAGCGCGTGCCGAACCGCTTCCCGTGCTCGGCGTCGAAGTCGCGCCACCGCCGGATGCTCTCGCGCGCCCACCCCACCCAGAGCTCCGGCGTCACGGTGCGGTCCCCGTAGGAGGAACGGATGCCGCGCGTCTCGTCGCCGCTGGTCGAGCGCGAGTTGGCGACCCCGTACTGGTCGATCAACGTCACGCGGTTGCCGGCCTGCCGCAGGTGCCACGAGATGAAGGCCCCCCACGCCCCCGCCCCGACGACCACCACGTGACTCGTCGGCCGCGCGCGCCGCGCGCGCGTGGTGCGGACCGGATACGCGGGCGCGCCGTGCGCGGGCTGCACCCCCTGCGCGTCGAGCGACGCCGGGCCGAGCCCGGCCATGAGCGCGCCGGTGCCGAGTCCGGCCAGGCGGAGGAAGTCGCGGCGCGGCAGGTCGTTCGCCGAAGGATCGCGGGAGTCGGACATCGAACGGATCGGGTGAGGGGAGATGCGCGAAGATGCCTCGTGCGACGGGGCGCCGCAATCGCACGCGCCCTCAACGTCGCTCGCCTTGCACGCGTTGAATGGCGAGCCCAGTTTCCCCCGCGATGCAACTCACCATGCCCCTTCGTTCGCGCCTCGGCGCGGCGCACCCCCGCAGCGCCGTGCTCGGTGTCCTCCTCGCCCTCGCGGTCACCGTGGTGGCCGCACCCGCCGTCGCGCAGGCCCCGGCGGACACCACCGCCGCGGCACAGCAGGTCGGCATCGGCGGGCAATGGTTCGCGGCGAGCTGCCGCGAGTGCCATGCCACGAGCCTCGCCGACGCCGATTTCCGGCTCAAGTGGAGCGGCAGGTCGGCCTACGACCTCTTCGAGGCGATCCGCTCCACCATGCCGGAACAGGACCCCGGCTCGCTCACGCTGCCGACCTACGCGGCGATCGTGGCCTACCTCATGAAGCTGAACGGGATGCCCGTCGGCACCGTGGCCCTCGCGTCCGACAGCAGCACGCTCGCCGCCATCAAGCTGACCTTCGCACCCGCCTCGACCGCCACCTCCACTCCCCGCTGACCGAGACCCCGATGCGCCCCTCCCCGCTGCTCCGCCGCGCCGCCCTGCTCGTCGCGCTCGCCGCGCTCCCCGCGCTCGTCGAGGGCCAGGCCCGCGAGGCGATCGGCCAGTCGTCGCCCACGCTCACGCCGGCGATCCGCGTCGGCAACCTCGTCTTCGCGTCGGGCGCCCTCCCCGGCCGCGACGCCGACAGCACCATCCAGTCCCAGACCAGGTCCACGCTGAACAACATCAAGCGGACCCTCGAGTCGGCCGGCACGACGATCGAGCACGCGGTCAAGTGCACGGTCTTCCTCGTGGACGGTGCGGACTTCCGCGGGATGAACGAGGCCTACCGCGAGTTCTGGCCGTCGGCGCCGCCGGCGCGCACGACCGTCGTCGTCAAGGCGCTCGTGGTGCCGAGCGCCAAGCTCGAGATCGAGTGCATGGCGACCATGCCGGCGAAGTAGCGCCCGGCGCGCCACACCCGCCTGACGCACGCGGGGCGGCCGGCACTGCCGGCCGCCCCGCGTCCTTCCGCCCACGCCCTCAGCCGCAGACCGCGGTGCGGAGGTCCTTGTCGCTGAGGTTCCCGCCGCACATCACGATGCCGACGCGCTGGCCTGCCAGCCGGGGCGCGAGCTTGTGCAGCCCCGCGAGCCCCGCCGCCCCGGCCCCCTCGGGCAGGTTGTGCGTGATCGTGATCAGGTCGCGGATCGCCGCGTACATCTCCTCCTCGGTCACCTTCACGAAGTCCGAGAGTCCCTCGCGCAACGCGTCGAACGTGAGCGCGTACGCCGACCCCGTCGCGATCCCCTCGGCGAAGGTGTCGACCGGCTGGTGCTCGAGCCGCATGCCGCGCGTCCAGCTGTCGTACTGCGCCGGCGCGCCGGCCGCCCCCACGGCGTACACCTTGAGGCCGGGCTTCCGCGCGTTGGCCACCGTGAGCGCCCCCACCGACTGCGACCCGCCGCCGAGCGCGATCACGAGCGCGTCGAGCTCCGGCTCCTGCTCCAGGATCTCGAGCGTCATCGTCCCCGCGCCGGCGATCACCAGCGGGTCGTTCGTCGAGTGCAGCAGCGCCAGGCCCCGCTCCTCGGCCATGCGGCCGCAGGCCGTCACCGTCTCGTCGTACGTGCGGCCGACCTCGACGAGCGTCGCGCCGAGCGCGCGGATGGCCGCGTTCTTCCCGGGGTTGTTCCCTTCCGGCACGCAGATGGTGACCGCGGTCCCGGTGAGCCGCCCGCCGTACGCGACCCCCTGTCCATGGTTGCCGGTGCTCGCCCCGATCACGCCGCGCGCCCGCGCGTCCGCCGAGCGGCCGAGGATCGCGTTGAGGCCATTGCGGATCTTGAAGCTCTGGGTGGGCTGGTGGTTCTCGTGCTTGACCGAGACCGCGATCCCGTGTCCCACGAGCGCGTCGAGCTGCGGGTAGCGCCGCAGCGGCGTGGGCGCGAGGTGCGGCGCGAGCCGCTCGCGGGCCGACAGCACGTCGTCGATCGTGACCGGCAGCGCCGCGGCGAGGGCCGCCCCGCGCGACGCGCTCATCGCGCGTGCTTGTACATCAGGTCCACCAGCTCGTCGTACATCCCCTCGGCCTCCGCCGGGCCCGCCTGGATCGCCGACGCCGCGCAGTGCTTCAGGTGGTTGCGCATCAGCTCCCGGCTCACGCTCCGCAACGCCTCCTGCACCGACGAGATCTGCGTCATCACGTCGGCGCAGTAGCGGTCCTCCTCGACCATCTTCTGCAGGCCGCGCACCTGGCCCTCGATGCGCCGCAGCCGCTTCAGGTTGCGGTCCTTGATGTCCGCGTCCACCGCGACCGCCTTCCGCCCCGCCTCGCCGTGCGCGCCGCACGCGCACCCCGCCGCCGGCATCCCCTTCGCCGCGGCCGGCATCAGCGCCCCACCGTCGCGACGTACCCTTCCTCGGTCACGGCCTGCGCGACCTGCGCGGGGGAGAGCTTGGCGTCGTCGTAGTCGACGGTGGCCGACCCGATCCGCACGTCCGCGGCGACGATGCCCTCGAGCCCCTTGAGCGCGGTGGAGACGGCCGACACGCAGTGCCCACACGACATGCCGGTGATGGAGAGGGTGAGCGAGGCCATGGCGGCGCCGGTTGAGGGTCCGCCTCCAAGCTAGATACCCCCATACCCTATCGGCAAGGGCGGCCCACGGACGCCGTCCGGCTTCACGCCCTGCCCGGCTGGCCGTAGAATCCCGCAACTCCTCCCCCTCTGCCATGCTCCTGCCCCTCCTTCTCGCCGTGGCCGTCGACACCACCACGTGGGCGGTCGACAACCACGGCCGCCGCGCCGGCGACCTCGTCCTCACCACGCGGGCCGACACCCTCGTCGCGCGCTTCATCTATACCGACCGCAACCGGGGCGGCCGCGTCGAGACGCGCACCGTCGTCGGGCCCGACGGCCGTGTGCGCCATGCCGAGTCCCGCGCGGTCCTCGCCGACGGCACCGCCGGCGAGCCGACCGAGCGCCTCGAGGTCGTCGGGGACTCGGTGCGCGTCGCCTTCGCGAACGGCAACACACTCACCAGCGCGATCACGCCGGGCGCATACGTCGGTCTCCGCGGCGGCACGCCGCTCGACCTCGCGGCGCTCGCCCGCCACCTCCTCGGACGCCCCGACCGCAGCGCCCCCATCGCCGGCGGCGCGACCGCGCGCGCCGAGGTCATCGCGGACACCGTCCTCCGGCTCGGCGCCGCGCGCCACCGCGCCCGGCTGGTGATGGTCACCCGCGGCAGCACGATCAACCCCAGCGGCGTCTGGCTCGACGAGCGCGGCCAGCTCCTCGCCTCCGACGTCGCCTGGTTCATCACCGTGCGCGACGGGCTGCAGCCGCTCCTCCCGGCGCTGCGGGCCATCGAGCTCCGCTGGCGCGACGCGCGCGCCGAGGCGCTCGCGCAGCGCGTCGTCACCCGCACCAACGGCACGATCGCGATCACCGGCGGCGACCTCTTCGACGCCGAGGCGGGCGTCGTGCGGCCCGCGCAGACGGTCCTCGTGCGCGGCGACCGCATCGTGGCCGTCGGCGCGGCCGACGCCGTGACCATCCCGGCCGGCGCGACGGTGATCGACGCGACGGGCAAGACGGTGATGCCCGGGCTGTGGGACATGCACGGCCACATCCAGGTCGCCAACCAGGGACCGCTCGGCCTGATCCAGCTCGCCAACGGCCTCACCACCGTGCGCGACCTCGCCGCCGACCTCGATGTGGCCGTCTCGCTGCGGGACCGCGAGCGCGCGGGGAAGCTCGCCACGCCGCGCGCCATCCTCGGCGGCTTCATCGAGGGGCCGCTCGCGTGGGCCGGCCCGAGCGAGGCGCTCGCGCGCGACGAGGCCGAGGCGCGCCGCTGGGTCGCGCGCTACGACTCGCTGGGCTACCGGCAGGTCAAGCTCTACAACGTCGTGCACCCCGACCTCGTCCCCACCATCGCCGCCGAGGCGAAGCGGCGCGGCATGCGGCTCAGCGGACACATCCCGCGCGGCATGAGCATCGAGGCCGCGGTGTCGCTCGGCTTCGACGAGATCCAGCACGCCGCGTTCCTCTTCTCGAACTTCTTCCCCGACTCGCTCTACCTGCCGCGCATGCGCGCCTACTCGCAGGTGGCGACGGCCGTCGCGCCCACCTTCGATGTGCACGCCCCGGGCATGACGCGCCTGCTCGACTTCCTCAAGGCGCACGGCACCGCGATCGACGGCACGTTCAACCTCTGGATCGGCGGGGGCGGCGCGATCGTCGGGGCGGGCGGCTCCCCGGACCAGCTGCGTGCCGACAGCGCGTACCTGAACCTCATCCGGCGCCTCCACGCGCACGGCATCCCGCTCATCGCCGGGACCGACAACTCCTCGGGGAGCACCTTCCGGCGCGAGCTCGAGATGTACGAGCGCGCCGGCATCCCGGCGCCCAGGGTCCTCCAGATCGCGACCATCGAGGCCGCGCGGCACATGCGCGACGAGCGCGACCACGGCAGCGTGAGCGTGGGGAAGGTCGCGGACCTCCTCGTGGTGGGCGGCAAGCCGCACGAGCGGATCGGCGACCTCGCGCGGATCGAGACCGTGATCCGCGGCGGGCGCCTCTACAAGGTGGCCGACCTCACCGCGGCGCAGGCCGGGCGGTCACCCGGCGGCGCCGCGGGCGACGACCCGGCCGACGGGCACGCGCACGGGCATCACCCGCCGCGCTAGGGGTCGAGCGCGCCGCTCAGCCAGTGCAGCACGTTCAGCACGAACTGCGGGTTCTGCTCGGCCAGCGGGGCGTTCATCCCCATGGGGCGCCGCTGCGCGCCGGCGACCTGCGCACTGAACATCGCGGCCTCTCCGAAGAAGGCCACGCGGCCGGCACCGAGCCGCCGCGTGGCACCCTGCCACCACCCGGGCACGGGACGCCGCACGGTGGTCGAGTCGAACTGCCACGCGTAGCGAGGCTCCAGGGAGACGAAGTCGCGCGGCAGCACCATCACCGGGCGGAGCGCGGCGCTGTCGGCGCGACCGCGCGGACGGAACGCCTGCCCGGTGAAACTGCGGATCGCCGTGAGCCGCTCGCTCGCATCGCGTCCGGCGGCGATCGGGTGCTCCGGGAGCGTGCCGTCGGCCGCGCGGAAGAGCGTCGGCTCGGCGGCCGCCGCCTCCTGCGCCGCCTCGGTCGCACCCGCCGGCGCCGCCTTGTACGCGAACCCGTCGATGAACTCCACGCCGAAGGCCGCCGCAAGGGCGGCGGCGGCCCCCGCGAGCGGTTGATGGTCGGCGATGAGCAGCAGGCGGCCGCCGCCCTCCACCCACGTGCGCACCGCGGTGATCTCGGCGTCGGTGAACGCGGACGGCGTCGGCTTCGGATACTGGCCCCACGGGAGGGCGCTCCACTGCGCGTTGGAGATCACGAGCAGCTCGCATCCCGCGAGCGCGGCCGCGCTGAAGGGTGCGCGGCTCGGCGCGACGCGATAGCCGTCGCGCCGCGCGAGCTCGCCGAAGGCCCAGAAGCGGTCGTCCAGCGTGTGGAAGTTGTGATGCGCCTCGTCGAGGCAGAGGCGCGGGCCCTGGCCGGCGGCGTACGCGGGCCGCGGCACCGGCGGGCGGAACTCGCGGTCGGGCACCTGCTGCGCCGCCAGCGGATGACCGGCGCCGGCCCACGCGAACGCGGTCGCCGCGAGCAGGCATCGCCACGGGCGACGCGGCCGCGCGTGGGCGGCATGGAGGCACGGCGAGGCGACCCGTGCCGTCGTGCCGGTCGAGGTGCTGCGCAGTGCGGGCGCCATCGGGCGGGTGGTGCGGGGTGGGAGGCGAGTCGGTGCCGGGAGCGGACCCACGTTGCGGGCCCGGGACGGGCGCGGCAAGTTGCCGAACCATGCCGCTTCCCATCGCCCATCGTCTAGTGTTCCGTTGCGCCGCGGCCGTGGCGCCGCTCGTGGCCGCCTCGGCGGCGCTGCCCGTCGCGGGTCGGGCGCTCGAGGCCCAGGCGCGCCAGGACCCGCGCCTCCGCTGGGAGGCGCAGGCACGCGCCCTCCTCGAGGAGCTCGTCGAGATCAACACCACGCAGAGCACGGGGAGCACGCTCGCCGCCTCCGAGGCGATGGCGCGCCACCTGCGTGCCGCCGGCTTCCCTCCCGAGGACGTGGTCGTCACGCGGATCACCGACCGCAAGGGCAACCTCGTCGTGCGGCTGCGCGGCCGCGGCACCGGCCGGAAGCCGATCCTCCTCCTCTCGCACCACGACGTCGTGGAGGCGAACGCCGAGGACTGGACGCTGCCGCCGTTCGAGTTCACCGAGAAGGACAGCGTCTTCTACGGCCGCGGCGTCGCCGACGACAAGGACGAGGGCGCGATCCACCTCACGGTCCTCCTCCGCCTCAAGGCCGAGGGCATCGTGCCCGACCGCGACATCATCGTCGCGCTCACGGCCGACGAGGAGGGCGGGCCCGACAACGGCGTGGCGTGGCTGCTCGAGCACCGGCGCGACCTGATCGACGCCGAGTTCGCCTTCAACGAGGGGGGCGGCGGCCGGATCGAGCAGGGGCGCAAGGTCTCCAACGACGTCCAGGCGAGCGAGAAGAAGTACACCGACTTCCGGCTCGAGGTCACGAACCCCGGCGGCCACAGCTCGCAGCCTCGTCCCGACAACGCGATCTACGCGCTGGCGCGTGCGCTGCAGCGCATCGAGGCGTACCACTTCCCCGTGCGGCTCAACGAGGTGACGCGGGCGTACTTCGCCCGGCAGGCCGAGATCGTGGGCGGCGCGGTGGGCGAGGCGATGCGCCGCATCGTGCGCGACCCGTCGGACACCGCGGCGGCCGCGCTCCTCGCGCGCGACCCGGCCACCAACTCGCGCCTCCGCACGAGCTGCGTGGCGACGATGCTCGAGGGCGGCCACGCCCCCAACGCCCTCCCGCAGCGGGCACGCGCGAACGTCAACTGCCGGATCCTCCCCGACGAGCCGGCGGATGCCGTGCAGCGGCAACTGGAGGCGATCATCGCCGACACCGCGGTGAAGGTCACGAACGAGACGGGCGCGCGCGAGAGCCCGCCCTCGCCGCTCGCGCCGGCGCTGCTCCGCACCATCGAGCAGACCACGCAGGAGCTGTGGCCGGGGATGCCGGTGGTCCCCACCATGAGCACCGGCGCGACCGACGCGCTCTACCTGCGGCGGGCGGGGATCCCGGTCTACGGCGTCTCCGGCCTCTTCTACGCCGCGCCCAACGCGCACGGCATGAACGAGAAGGTCGAGGCGCGCGCGTTCTACGACGGGCTCGAGTTCATGTACCGGCTCGTGCGCCGGCTCGCGGTGGGGCCGGGGGCGATCTAGTGCGGGGGTGACGGACGGAGGGCGGAGGGGGCCGCCCGGACGGGCGGCCCCCTCCGCGGGAACGTCACCGCGGAGCCTCCAGCTCGCGGAGGCGGCGGAGCGCGATGCCGAGCGCCTGCATCTCGCGGCCGTAGGTGGCCCAGTCGTCGGCGCGCTGGGCGGCGCGTGCGCGCTCGTAGTGCTGCACCGCCTGCGCCGTGAGCGCCGCGCGCTCGGCGGCCGCGCTGCCGGGGGCCGCGGCCCTCGCCGCTCCGGCCGGCGG
>CAZPJF010000142.1:0-8608 GCA_964586095.1 uncultured Gemmatimonas sp.
GTCGAGCCAGATCGCCTCCGCGAGCGGCGTCTGCTCGACCTGCGCCACTTCGGTGAAGGCACCCGCGAGGCCCGTGCGCCGCTCGATGACATACGACACCACGCTGACGTCGTTGCTCGGCAGCCAGGAGAGGCGCACGGCGTCCACGCGCACCGCGGCGACGCGGAGCCCGTCCGGTGCGGCGGTCACCGCGAGCGGTGCGAAGCCCTCGGCGCAGGCGAGCGACCAGAGCGCCACCGTGGCGAGCAGCGCCGCAGCCCCGGCACGGCGCGACGCGGCGCGACGCAGGTGCGCGAGCAGCGGCATGAGCAGCGGCGCGAGCATCGGCACGAGCCCGGTCCGCCCGCCGGGACGCGGCACGCGGCGCGCGGCGTCAGCGGATCGCACGACCCACCCCGAGGCTGAACTGGATGCCGGGCCGGAGGTAGCCGGTGCGGGTCTCCCCCTGCGCGTGCGGCTGGAAGAACACGATCTCGTTGTCCGTGAGGTTGCGGCCCGACAGCGAGATGGTCGTGGTGCCGATCCGGCGCCGGACCTTGAGGTCCACGCTGACGCGCCCGCGCTCGATCACGCCCGGCACCGAGTTCACCACGCCGTTCGCGATGTTCGCGATGCCGTAGCGCACGATGCGGTCGGAGAAGTAGTTGAACAGGAGGCTCGCGTCGATCCCGCGCGGCTCGTCGGCGTAGAGCACGTTGACGTTGGCGAGCCGGTCGGACTGGCCCTGGAGCCGGTAGGTGAGGGCCGTCGCGGAGTCGACCCCGTAGACGGTCCGGGAGCGCACGAGCGTGATGTTCGTGCCGACCGCGAGCCGCGCGAGCCAGGGCGCGAGGAACGCGAGCGACTTGCGCAGCTCGAGCTCGCCGCCCAGCAGGCGCGAGGACTCGAAGTTCCGGTACTGCGTCGTGCACAGCGACGAGCCCTCGAAGCTGAGCACCTCGCCGATCGGGTCGGTGAAGTCCTTGACGAACGCGCTCGCCGACAGGAGCTCCCCGGGCTCGGGGAAGAACTCCCAGCGCACGTCGGCGTTGCGGATGCGCGTGCGCTGCAGGGCGGGGTTCCCCTGGTTGCCGCAGTCGCCCGCGATCGCCGTGTAGTAGTCGGACGAGACCTCGCGCGGGTCGGGGCGCGCGACCGTCTGGTAGGCGGCGAGCCGCAGGTTCTGCCGGTCGCTCACCGCGATGGTGAGGTTGCCCGACGCCAGCAGGTCGCGCGTGCGGCGGCGCGTGGGCTCGAAGAGCGGAGCCTGCTTGGTCCCGTTGAACAAGTTGAGCTTCCAGTCCTCCCGGCGCACGCCGCCCACGATCCGCAACCAGGGCAGGAGCGGCAGGTCGAGCATCGCGAAGCCCGCGCGGAGGTCATCGTCCGCCTCGTACGGCGTCGTGAACGCCGCCTGTCGCCGTACGTCCACCGCGAGGCCAAGCAGCTCCGGGGAGAAGACCTGCTCGGGCGGGAGCGCGAGCGTCGGCTGGAGCAGCGGGTCGGTCGTGGGGAAGACGCGGAAGAAGTAGGCGTCGAAGGCGCGGTCGCGCTCGCGGTAGAGCATCCCGGTCTTGAACTGCGCGCCGTCCGGCAGCCCCGGCAGCGGGAGCGCCCAGTCGGCCTGCGCCGAGCGGACGCGGTCGTCGAGGAAGCGGAACCAGAACTGGCTCGGGCTCGACGGCGAGAGCGACGGGACGCTCTGCGTCGGTGTCTTGAAGTAGAGGAGCGAGCGGTTCTCGGGCTCGTCGCGTGACGCGAGGGCCAGCGTCGCCCGCCACTCCAGGCGCGACCGCCAGAGGGGCGCGATCAGGTGCTCGCCCGAGAGCTGCGTCTGCGACAGCGTGCGCACGATGTACCGCGACTGGAAGATGAGCCGCTCCGCGTTGCCGGCCGCGGTCTCGTAGCCGAAGGTGCGCGAGACGCGCTCCTCCGTGTTGCGCGTGAAGAGGTTCTTGAAGCCGAGCTTCTGGGTGGTCCCCACCCGGAGCGCGAAGTTCGCGAGCGCACCCGCGTCGACCACCGACGTCGCCTCCTGCGAGACGTAGCCCTGGTCGGGGACGCCGGTGAGCGCATCGAAGACCAGCTGGGAGAGGCGGTTCGGCGTCGCGTCGACCTGGCGATTGAGCGACGCCGAGACCGCGTAGCCGAACGGCATGCGCTCACCGATGCGCCCACCGGCGTTCACGCTGGCGCCGAAGTTGGGCTGCACCCGCGTCGGGAGCGGCGCCCATACGTTCCGCAGCCCCTCGGCGAAGCGCTCGTTCGCCGGGGAATAGGGCGTCGATTCGGCGATCGCCGGCGGACGCGGCATCCGGCGAGCGCCCCCCTGGTCGAGGCCGAGGAAGTCGAGCCCGCGCTGCGGCGCCTGTGGAAGCGTCCGGAACGTCGATTGCGAACCGTAGCCGATCGAGACGTTCCCCTCGAGCACGCGGTCGTCCGGGAACTCCTTCGTCGAGACCTCGACCGAGCCGCCGGCGAAGTCGCCCGGACGGTCAGGCGTCGCGGTCTTGCTCACGACGATCGACTCCAGCAGCGAGGACGGGAAGACGTCGAGCGGCACGATCTTCTTGAGCGGCTCCGGGCTCGGCAGCTCGACCCCGTTGAGGAGCGTGTTGCTGTACCGCTCGGCGAGCCCGCGCACGACCGCGAACTTGTTGTCGACGATCGACACGCCCGTCACGCGGACCACCGCGTCGCTGGCGGAGGCGCCCGGCGCGCGCGCGATCGCCTGCGCGCTGATGCCGTCGGAGACGCGGGGCGCCGCCTTCTGCATCGCCAGCAGGGCGTCCTCGCTGTTGGCGCGGACGGGGCCGGCGGTCACCGCGACGGACGAGAGCTGCACCGCCACGCTCCCCAGCGCGAAGTCGGCCGTCACGCTCTGGCCCGCGACGACGCGCACCGAGTCGATCTGCGCGGGCGCGCTCCCCAGGCGGAACGCGCGCACGCTGTAGGTGCCGGCCGGTGCCGGGATGCGGTAGCGGCCGTCGAGGTCGCTCTGCGCCCGCAGCGGCGTCCCCATCAGGAGGATGTTCGCCGCCTCGAGCGGCCGCCCCGACTCCTTGTCGACGATCCGGCCGACGACGTATCCGCGTGGGGTCGGCGCGGGCGCGGCCGTCGTCGGGGCCTGCGCCGTGACCGGCACGCCGGCGAAGTGCAGGCCGAGCGACAGGACGACGAGACGCGCGCGACGCGCGCGACGCGCACGAAGCGCGAGGGAGGACGACGGGTGACGGAGCGAGATCACGGGATCCGGGGACCGCCGGCGGCTCATTCCGCCGGTCGAGTCGACGAGTATCGGTCCCACGGGTACGCTTCGCGTGCGAAGCGGGTATCGACGCGGTCACGGTGACGTAATCGCCGTGACCTGCGCCGCGTCAGCTCGTCGGCCGGTCCTCGCGCGGCGGTGCCGCGCGATCGCTCGCCCGCCGCCACGGCCCCTTCCACTCCGTGGCCGGCTCCTCGCGGCGGAGGTCCGCGCGGTCAAGGCCGGGTGCGGCGGGCGCGCGACGGAATCGCGCATTCCCCGAGTAGTTGCGACGTCGCGCGCCGTGCGCACGCGTCGCGGCACCCGCGTCCGCGAGCGTCGGCGGCTCCGCGGCATGCGGCTCGCGCGCGCGCAGCAACGCCTGGATCTCGCCGGCGTCCGGGCGCGGTCCCGAGGGCGCGCGGTCCTCCGGCGGGACGCCGCGCTCCTGGAGCAGCGACTCAGGCGCCGCCGGCGCCTGGCTCGCCAACGTCAGCGTCACGGTGCTCGGCTCCCACCACTCACCCACCCACTCCTCGACCTCGAGCAGGGAGTCGACCGGCGACACGATCCGGCAGATGCGGTCCCCGACGAGGACCGGAGCGATGACGATGCGCATTGGGGGCAGTGGGGGTGCCGCCCGCGGAGCGGGCGGCCCCTGACTATCCGCAGGGCGCGGAAGCGGGGCCATGCCCGCCGGGTCACGGAACCGCAACGCTCCGGTCACTCGGGTGCGACACCCGCCGCTCACAGGGCGCGGTGCATCCGTACCATCCGGAGTGCCACCCCGTCCGGCTGCACCGGCGCGGAGGGCTCCAGGGCCGTGAACCCCATGGCGGTGTAGAGCGGCACACCCGGGAGCGTTGCCATCAGCTCCAGTGCCGTGAAGCCCTCGCGCGCCGCCGCCTCGGCGCAGTGCTCGAGCAACCGGCGCCCGAGTCCGCGGCGTGCGTACGCGGGCGCGACGAAGAAGGCGCGGATCCGCGCCGGCTCCGCGCGAGGATCGAGCAGGGGATCCGGGCCGTGCTTCGCCTGGTCGCCGCCGTAGAGCGTGCGCCGCCGGCTCCAGCCGCCCGCCGCGGCGACGGTCCCCGCATCGTCACAGACGAAGTAGGTCCCATCCGCGATGAGCGCCGAGTCGACGCCGAACACGTGCCGGAGGCCGCTCTCGATCTCGGCGTCCGAGTAGAAGCCGCGGCTCAGGATGCGCACCGAGTCGTCGATCAGCGCGCGGATCGCCGGCACGTCCGCCTCGGTCGCGGCGCGGATGCTCGGTACTCTCGCATGGGTCGCGGCACGGCTGGCCGGCTCGCTCGATCCCTGCTCGTTCACGCGCGGCTCCTCGCGGGCGGAGGGTACCAGGGCGTCGGCACTTCGTCCGACGGCGCCGCTCGGCGGTTCGGGTCGGCGGCGACTGGGCCCACATTATAGATGCGCGCCGCTCATGCCGGGCACGTCGTACGCATCCACGGCAGCGAGGCTCTTGACAATCTCTGACTACACTTGTAGTTCTACAGTCGTAGAACGACACCTGTAGAAAACGAGGAGACCGTGGCCGAACCGATCGAGCTCACCGAACTGCAGATCACCATCCTGCGCCTCCTCTGGTCGCGGGGCGAGGCGAGCGTCGCCGAGATCTGGGAGGCGTTGCACCGCGAGCGGGGCCTCGCGCAGACCACGGTCGCGACACTCCTCACGCGCCTCGAGCGTCGTGGAGTCGTGGCGCGCCGCGCCGAGCAGCGCCAGTACCTCTATCGTGCGCTCGTCACCGAGGCCGAGGTGCAGCGCTCGATGGTCGCGGAACTCACCGAGCGCCTGTTCGAGGGTGACGTGACCGCGCTCGTGAACCACCTGATCACCTCGCAGGAGATCGCGCCGGGCGACCTCGCCCGGCTCCGCTCGCTGATCGAGGCCGCCGAGACCCGCACGCCGGAGGATCGATGAACACCGCCCTCGCGCAGGCGACGCTCGCCTGGCTGCTGACGTACGCGATCCACTCCACGGTGCTGCTGGCCGCGGCCATCCTGTTCGTCCGATTCCGGAGGTCCTCCGCCACGGTCACCGACGTCGTCTGGAAGGCGGCGCTCGTCGGGGGGGTGGTCACGGCGACCGTGCAGGCGGGGACCGATTGGCGCCCGCTCGGCTCGTTCGCGCTCGCCGGTGCATCGTCGGCGACGCAGTCGCCCCTCGGCGAGCGCGTCGACCCGGCCGATGGTCTTGGCGCGACGGATGAGGCGTCGAGGTCAGGTGACCTCGCGCGCACCGCACCGACGCGCGACGCGGCCCGCGCAGAGAACGGCACCGCGAACGGCGCGGCGAGCGACGACGCACTCGGCAGTGCGACCGGCCTCCCGGGCGGCTCGGCCGCCGGCGCGACGGGCGTCTCGACCGGCGCCGACGTCGGTGTCGCAACCGGTTGGCTCGCCGCCGCCTGGATCCTCCTCGCGGCCGCCCTGGTCACCTGGTACGTCGCGCGCCGCCTCGTGCTCGTCGGCCGGCTGGGCGACCGTCGCCCCGTGACCGACGGCGAGACGCTCGCGCGCTTCGAGTCGCTGCGCGTGGAGACCGGTGCGCGCCGGCCGGTGCGCCTCACCGCCTCCGCTGCGATCTCCGCCCCCGTCGCGCTCGCGGGGGAGATCTGCCTTCCGACGGCAGCGCTCACCGACCTCGACGCGGAGCACCAGCGCGCGGTGCTCGCGCATGAGCTGGCGCACGTGGAGCGGCGCGATCCCGACTGGCTCGTCGCGGCGTGCCTGCTCGAGCGGGCCTTCTTCTTCCAGCCGCTCAACGGCGTCGCGCGGCGCGCGCTGCAGCGCAACGCCGAGTACTGTGCGGACGCCTGGGCCGCGCGGCACTCGGGCGGCATCCCCCTCGCGAAGGCGCTGGTGCGCGTCGCCGAGTGGATGCAGGCGTCGCCGCTCGGCGTGCCCGTCGCCGGGTTCGCGGAGGAGCGGTCGCAGCTCGCGGTGCGCGTCTCCCGCCTGCTCGAGGGCGCGGTCAGCGCGCCGCACTCGCGGATGGGAGCGGTCGCGATCGCGGGGCTCGCCCTGGTGGTGACGGCGGCGTTCGCGCCCGGTGTCTCGCAGGGCGCCGCCGGGCAGCCGGCGACGCCGTCGTCGCGCACGCCATCGACCATCTCCTCGCATGCACCGGAGACCGCGTCGCCGGGCACCGCGTCGCGCGAGGCGTCGCTCCTGCCGCACACGCCGTCCGCGGGCTTGCGCCCCGTCGACCCGCTCGACGCGATGCTGCCCGGCGGCCAGGGGCCGGAAGCGCTCGACGAGGCGGGATTCCCCTCGTCGGCGGCGCGCGCCGACACCGCGATCGTGCGCGCCGTGATCGCGCGGCTGAAGGACGAGGACGCCGAGGTGCGCCGAGCGGCGGCCGAGGCCCTGGGCCGCTTCCGCCACGCGATGGCGATCGACCCGCTGGTGCTCGCGCTCGAGGACCTCGAGCCCGAGGTGCGGCTCGCGGCGATGCACGCGCTCGGCAACTTCGAGCGCGCCCCCGTGCCGACGGGCCCGATCCGCCGGAAGCTCGACGACGCCGACCCGGAGATGCGCGCCACCGCGGTGCGGCTGCTCGCCGAGCTCCGCGACCGCGTGTCCATCCCGCGCATCACGCAGCTCGTGGTGGACGGCAACGCGGAGGTCCGCTACAGCGCGCTCAACGCGCTGGAGGAACTCGAGGCGACGGTGCCGGACGCGGTCATGGCGAGCGCCCTCGCCGACGCGTCGAGCGACGTCCGCGAGGCGGCGGTCGGGCTCGCGGGCGAGCGGCAGATGGTGAGCACCGTCCCGCGCCTGATCCAGCTGCTCGAGGACCGGAGCGGCAGCGTCCGCGAGCGCACGGCGCTCGCGCTCACGGAGATGCGCACCGCGGCATCGCACGAGGCGCTGCGGCGCGCGCTCACGCACCGCGATCCCACGGTGCGGCGCATCGCCGTGGAGTACTTCGGGGAGGAGGTGGACAAGTGAGGCCCGTCGCGATCGCCCTCATCCTGGCCGCCGGCGCGGCGACCGCCGCCACCGCCGCGACCGTCGCGCGGCGTGGCCCCGCGGCACCCGCGGAGTTGCAGGAGCCGGTGCGCCCGGGCCCCGACTCGGCGCGCGTGGCGAGCCTGCTCGCGAGCGTGGAGCGCATCGATCCCGTGGCCTGCGAGATGCTCTCCGACCAGGTGGGCAACTTCTGGTGGTCGGATGGCGGCGTGGGGGTCGGGCAGTTCGCCGACGTGCGGACCGCCGCGCGCGCGGCCAAGGACTCGCTCGCCGCGCCGGTGCGCGACCCGCGCGCGGTGACGCTCCTCGTCGCGCGCCTCGAGCACGACGATCCCTGCGTGCGGCTCGTGGCGGCCAAGCTGCTCGGCAACAGCACGGCCTCGGACGCGGCGATCACGCGCGCGCTCGACGCGGGGGCGGCGCGGGTCCGCGAGGCGGCGCTGCGCGCCGCAGGGGAGCGCGACCGCCCGGCGCTCCGCGCGCGCGTGGAGCGCATGCTCGGTGACGAGCCGGCGGTCGCGGCCATGGCGGCGTGGGCGCTCGGCGAGTTCGAGACGCGCGCCTCGGTGCCGGCGCTCGTGCGGGCGCTCGCGCACGAGGACGCGCGGGTCCGCGCCGCGGCCGCGTGGGCGCTCGGCGCGATCGAGGACCCGGCCAGCGCGACGGACGTGGAGCGGCTGCTCGCGCGCGAGCGCGACCGGCGCGTGCGCCTCGCGGCGGTGCGCGCGCTCGGGTCGATCGAGTCGCGCGGCTCCGCGACGGTCCTGCTCCGCCTCCTCGAGGAGGACGACGTGGCGCTCGCGGTGGAAGCGGCCGAGGCGCTGCAGTCGCTCGACCTCGACGGGGAGGCGCCGGACGCGTTGATCCGGGCGGCCGAGTCGGGGCACGCCGCGCTGCGCTACGCGGCGTTGCACGCGCTCGTGGACCTCGAGGATGCGCGCCTGGTGCCGCTCTTCGTGCGCTTCATCTCCGACCCGGACCCGGCGGTGCGGATGTCGGTGATCCACGCGCTCGGGCACCTCGAGGCGGTGGAGGCGATCCCGGCGCTGCGGCGGGCGCTCGACGACCGGGACCCCGAGGTGCGCCGCGCGGCGATCGAGGCGCTGGCGGAGATCGACGACCGATAGGCAGATTCGACGGACCTTCCCCCCGGAGCCTTCGTGGACCTCGAGATCCTCGCGCTGAACTTCGGCTACGCCATCCTCGGCGTGGTGCTCATGTGGATCAGCTACCGCGCGTTCGACCACCTCACGCCCGAGGTGAACTTCCCCGAGGAGCTCAAGAAGGGGAACATCGCGGTCGCGATCTTCATCGGGGCCCTGTTCATCGCGATCGCGCTCGTGGTGGGGAACGCGCTCAACTGATGGCCGGGACGTGGTGGGGC